>JAQWXR010000003.1 GCA_029254375.1 Schleiferiaceae bacterium
GCCAAGCCGCACCAGTTGGAGCATATCTGGGATGCCGACAATGCCATTACGACGCAGTTTCAGTACAACACCAGCGGCAGCATCACGCAGATCGACGACCCCAGTCAGGGCATCCCCCAAGAGTTTTATTGGAACGAGGCGCAGCAGCTCACGGGCGTGAAGAACCAACAAGGGGTGCACCACTACATCTACGACCACCAGGGAGAGCGCATCATGAAGTCCTCGCTGATCACTTCGACGGTCTACCTCAACGACCAGGTCATCGATGATGTGAATAACCTAGATCCCTATACCGTCTATGTGAATCCCTTCTATGTGGTCACGGGGTTCATGGGAGGTGACCGCGTGTCAAAGCACTACTACATGAACCAGCAGCGCGTGGCCACGGACATTTCCATTAACTACGACCCCAACGGGAATGGTGGCGCGGAGGCTCGAGAGGCTTCCCCACGGGCAAACGCACAAAACCTAGCGCTTGTGGACCTATCGAAGGTGTTGCGCGCGCTGGACCAACCCGAATTGGATACCACGGCACTAACCTTACCGCGTATTGAATCCGTTTATCCGGAACTCCAGCCATCATCCACCACCAGCACAGCTCTCACCGAGAACATCACCAACCGAATTCTGTTCTGGTACCACCCGGACTACCTGGGCAATGTGGACCTAGTAACCGAAAAAGACGGCTATGCCTACGAATTCTTCGTCTACACCCCCTGGGGAGAAGAAATGCACCAATGGAACGCCAATACGTTCAATTTCAGCTCCCCCTACCGCTTTAACGGCAAAGAACTCGACCCTGAAACCGGACTAGCCTATTACGGCGCCAGGTACTACCAAAATAAAATCGGAGTGTGGTTGAGTGTGGACCGCTTTGCTAATAAATATCCAAATGTGTCACCATATAGTTTTTGCTACAATAATCCTCAAATATTTAATGACCCAACAGGTGATACAATAGTAAATAAGGCACAATCTGGAACTGAAGAATATATAAGATTAGAAAATGGAATATTAAATTTTAAAATTAAATGCCCATCGGCTTATGCCGAAATGCACGCTGCTCCCCAATTGATAGAAATAAACTTCTCTGATAATAACCTAATTTCGGATTTAGGACGTGAATTAAATGGAAACACAACTACGAATTATTTGGTCGAAAATAATACTTCAATCTTGCCTCAATCACTAACTAGACTAGTTATAGAAAATGATGAGATTTTTCCTGAAAAAATATTCAACGGTATTTTTGAAATAAAAAGAGGTCATGACCCATCTGAGTGGATGACGATTTACACAAGAAACCAATCAATAGTGGAGGTTCAAGGGTTTCAGATTACTATAGATCGACATTTATCCGGATCTGAATTGAATTCAACAATAGGTCATGAATTTGGCCATTCGCTTTTTGCACTTCAAAATCCGCTATTGAGTTATATATGGGGGTTAATACAGAATAATTCTCATCCAAATGGACGCGGACATGATAAATATAATCCCTCAGGACATGAAGCAGTATATTATGGCAATCAAGCAAGGTAACTGTAAATACTTTTCACGGAAAATAATAATATCCATATTTTTTCTTCTAATTGGTTTTTCATTGACATCACAAACACTGCAGTTGGACGTAGTACAAATCAAAAAGATATTTAATCAAATATGTGATGAAAATAATGCTAGTTTAGAAATTCGTCTTTCAACAAACGACAGTGTTTCAATTGTTCCAATATTGATATGTAGTGATTGTGTTAATAATGACACAATGTTTATGAAATTATTGAACAGATTAATTGCATTGGATCAGGTTAAAATACTTGATCATCGGTTTGAATCTAAAATACCTAATAAAATTGGCCACATAAGTTTTTCAAGTCATTTTCCTGAAATTCGAATAATTAGCATTTACTATTGTGCTAACGAAATTTTTCGTATTGAAGGGATTGATTTGAATTTATTATTAAAAGTTGATGGGATATTTGGACTTTCTGATAAACTTGAATTTATCCGTATTTTTCAGGAGCTTTATTTAGTCGATCCTTCGCATTGATATGGGTCACGGGATATTTCTGGGGACCTAAGGGTTAAAACAAAGATTTTCTCAAGCCGATAAAGGAAGAATTGGGTATCAATTACCCCAAGCTGACTTTTAGCTTCGCAGGGAGCATTATCCGCAAGCTTCATATTTGTTCAGTAATTGCTGAACCACGTTTTGGAATGCCCGGAGGCCTGCAAGTCTTAATGGGTCACGGGTTTCGGCCAAAGGGGACTTATGCCGAAAGGGCATATCGTAACATGTTACGTTACGCCCTATTTCAGATGATTTTGCACCACTTGTAATCTGTAGTAGCCATATAATCAGAATATTACGGACCTCATTAGAGCGTAACGCCGTGTTACGATCGGGCCAAAACGTAACATCATGTTACGCTTTATCCTTGGAGTCTTTTCGTGCGAGTATTCGGCTTACGCGCATTTTATTGACTCCTGCTTGGCGTGCAATTTCTGCTTGAGAGAGATCGGGGTTTTGAAAATGCAGAGCGAGGACTCGGTCGCTGATGCCGGGGTGGTCGGCGGCACGCAGCAAGTCGGACTCCTCGCAATAACCGTCAAACACAAATCCGAGTAATCCATTTCTTGGGGCAAGCCGGCATTTGACTACGTTTTCGGCGCCATAGTTGAGCATTGCCGAGCGCACCTTGATCTGCTTGATGTAGCGCTGGTCGGTGGACTCGCAGCCTTTACCGATGGCGATAAGGCTGTCGGCCAAGCGCGACAAGCCGGCAGATCCTGCGAGGTCTGCTTCGCTGATCGATAAACTCTTGTTGCGCTTGGGGGTATGGGCTAAGAGCATGATCGACAGGCGAAATTCCTCTTTAAGGACTTTCATCTCGCGCATAAAGTCAATGGCCTCCTGAGCGGTTTCAAGGGAATTCCCTGCGAAGTAGGATAGGTTGTCGATGATTAGCACACGGGAGCGGTAGCTTTCAATGTGGCTGCGGATTTCGGCAAAGACGTCTTGGTTCCCCACTCGCTGTGCTTGGCAGTCGGGATTGTAGCCGATTCGGTACAAATTGGGTGAGAAGGTGTAGGAAATTCCGGAATGGCTGTAGCGCTGCTCAAACTGCTTGTCGTTGAATTCAAAGTCATAGTACAGCACTCCCTGCCCCGGGACGCCAAGTTGAAATCCGGGGATTGCCGTCCCGCTGGCTATGGATTGGGCGACCTGTACGGCCAGCAGAGACTTCCCCACGTTGGTGTCGGCAAACAAGATGCACAGCTCCTGCTCAAACCAGAGTTCGTCGAAGAGCATCATGGGCGTGGGTATCTGCTTGGCGTCTTCCAGACAGCGGTTGGCGGTGCGCACGGTGAAGATGGGCGATTTCATGTTCCGTGGTACAGGGCGTTAAGGGACAGGTAGTAGGGACAGCCCGCGGGACAGTCCTCCCGAAATCGATACACCGCCAAGACGGTGTTCACCTCGGGGTGGTGCTTGAGAATGTGCCGCAAGGCACGACGAAGCGGCGTCTCCCCTATGGAATTCTCATTGGAGCCATCCAGAATCCGTTTCAAAACGTCTAGATGCCGCGCCATGGATTCCTTAGAAAGTGTGACGGCACCCTCTGCTGAGGATTCTGCAGCGAGCGCGGTGTCGATGGCGCAAATGAGATCCTGCAGCTCTGAGCGTTGGGTGCGGGTCATTGCGCGGTGCCGCGTTGCTTGGCATCCAACCAGGCGTCGAGCTGGCTCTTGCGAAACAGCACGCGCTTTCCCTGCTTGATGTGGGGAATGCTTCCCTTGGAGGTATAGCCGTAGAGGGTATTCTTTGAGATGCGCAGGTACTCGACGGCTTCATCGACGGTTAGCAGCGGCTGCGGGTCAATGGTGATGATGGTCGGCACGGGCTCTTCGCCCTCGCGAAGTGCCCGGTAGGATTCGCGGATTAACACTTGAAGTTCTTCTTTGCTGGTGAGAATGATGGGGTCCATGTGGCAGTTGTATTTATGATTACTGCGCAAAGGTTTTGGGAGCCTGTCCCTTAGGGTCACCCCACCGAGTACCCTTAGGGTCACCCTAGATTCTCAGCTTCTGCATCTCTTTGTTGAATTTCAGCATGATGGATTCATTCCTGAGGTCCTCAATTAATGGCTTAATTCGGAGCATTCGCTTCAAAACCATGCGTTGATTGCCTTGAAAGGGGTCGCGGATTTTCTTGTAGAGGTTGTCGTATCCCCTTCCGCTTAAGGCCACCGTGAGCCGCGTGACGGCGGTCATGTCGCACTGGTTAATGTTGGCTTCACGAAGCAGAAAGTGCATGACCATGGCCATCTCGGCGTTTTCAAGAGTTTTTGAGTCGCTGAAATCTCCGCCCTCGTCATGGTGCTCGTCTTCGTCCAAGCAAGTCTCCCGAATTTCTTCCATCAACTCTGGCATACAGGCCATGAGCTCCTTCAGCAAAAGCTCGGGCACCTCGACCAAATCCATTAGGGTCCGCTGGCTTGAGGTGAGAAGGGCGTTGATGGAGGGCTGCTCTAGAACCAGGACGGCCCACACCATTTTGGTAGCGAGCATGACCTTGTAAATAAAAGCCATCTCACTGTACATGCCGCGGCGGCAAATCTGCGGCACAGGGGCTATGGCATCGACAGGGTCGGTAAATTCCATGGCGTCTGCGCGGCCGTGAAAAAACTCACGTGCCGCGACAATCCATTCGCTGAGCCAAGCGCGGTTGCCGTCGTAGAATGTGCCGATGCAACGCTGCAGACCGCGCGTGTCCAATTCACCTATTCCGTTTGGAGAATTACTGAGGTGCGTGCTTAGTATCTCGCGCAGTATCGGCCTAGCAAATTCAAGGCAATAAGGGAAAAAATACTCGGGGACCACATTGAACAGCCCCAAGTCCAACTCTTGAAATCGCCGGGATGGCTGAAATCGAGTCAGTTCATCCAATTTGTCACACAGGTCTTGGCACGGGGCCACTTCGTCCAAAGAGAGTAAGGTAAATGCGTTCATAGTGGCGACAAGTAACAGCAAAAAACCACCGACAATGATCCGCAAACCTGGAGGGCCAACACCTGTTAATAACCGTGAACCGAGGTTAAAAGACTATTATTTAACGCGTTATAATGGCAGAGATACCAAAAGTGTGCTCAAGTGCTGCTTAGAATTGCAGGTTTTTGCGCAATGAATAACTGTAAATGTTGATAAATTATGGTTTTCAACCACCTGAAAGCGAACAGTTTGGAACACTTTCGGACGGTATGGTACAGGCAGATCATGGGACAAACGGCAGTTTTTGGCGCGACAAGTGTCGAAAAGCGAACAATCTCAATCAGCCGAGGAGTCCCCAAAAGAGGCTAGAACGACCACCCAAACGAACACAACAAACCCAAAATCATGACTCAGCTGCACTGGCCAGAGGGTCGCATCTTTGCCGTCATTTGCGGACTCATTTCAACGTTTTGGTCTGATTTTGTATGCAAATTGTATGCAAATAATGAAAAAAGCACCTACGTCTTTCGATGTAAGTGCTTGATTTTAAGAGCTCCTCCTGCTGGACTTGAACCAGCGACCCTCTGATTAACAGTCATAAACATAAGCCAATTAGGGCAAACCAAGGGTTCGATTACCACACTCTGCGTCGCAACTAACTGAACAACAGTACCATTATGTACCATTTTGTAACAGTGCTGGGTTGCTTTTTTTAGAGTTGCAAAAAAGCAACCCGCTAAGCAACCCAATGTGGGTACATTTCGTTACACCGGTTCGGACAAAAAAAATGCCCAAAACGTTGGTTTTGAGCACTTTGATACAGTTTGGTACTGTAGTCTTGCGGAGAGAGGGGGATTCGAACCCCCGATACAGTTTCCCGTATACACACTTTCCAGGCGTGCTCCTTAAACCACTCGGACACCTCTCCAAAGCTTATGTGGGCGGCAAAGATACATAAAAGGCATGCCAAGAGAGCCTTTCATAATCTCTGCTTGTGAAGGACCTTTGGGCCCATGAATTCGGACCTTTCCTATCAAACCTTTTGGGAAAAAGCCTTGCCTGTAGATGCATATTTGGAAGACCTGCTGCATGCGGATCCAAAAAACCTCGAAGGCATGGACCGCTACCTCCCAATCAATCAACAAAGAGTGAAGCGACTCCTCGGCCGTTTTCAGCTAAATCCAGAGGTAGAAGTGGCCTGCCTAAATGCCCCACAAGGTAGCAAGTGGTTGATCCTAAACGAACATTGGTGTGGCGATGGGGCGCAGAGCATTCCCGTTCAAGCAGCGATGCAAAGAGCGAGCAATGGACGTCTAGAAATTCGGGTGCTCTTCCGCGACCAAAACCTGGAACTGATGGATGCCCATCTCACCAACGGGGGACGAAGCATTCCCATGACCCTTGCCCTCACGTCCGATTGGACCGTTGGCAAAACCTGGGGCCCTCGTCCCGCATATGCCATGGACCTGGTGGCGCGCATTAAAGCGGATCCGAACATTGCGCACACCTATTCCGAGGAGCTCCACAAGTGGTATGCCCTAAACAAACAGCAAGCGATTCAAGTAGAGCTTGCCCAGGCCCTTTTGGATCTATAAACTGCGCTCGCCTGCCAAATTGGACGCGAAGCCTTCGCAAAACGCGGCTCCTTGCTTCCCCTGACCTAAGAGCCACATAGACTTAGTGATGACCGCCTCCAGCGTCATATCCCCCGCCGATAAGACGCCGGCATGGCGCAAAGTTCTAGACGCCGCATAGGCAGGCTGTCGCACCCCGCCCATAGGACATTGAGACGCATTGATAAAGAGAACGCCGCGCTCTTGTCCTTCGTCCAAAATCACTGGGAGCCATGGCCAATTCGGTGCATTCCCACTGCCAAAGCTCTGGAGGATGATGACATCTCGACCTGAGTCCAAGCAGATGCTCCGCGCCAAACGCTCATCCATACCCGGGAAAAAGCGAAGCACCCCAACACGGGTGACCGTCGCAGGCGCAAAAGCCATAGGACCCGTGGGTTGCCAAAGTGATGCCGTATGAAGCTGGAGGGTGACTCCTGCCTCCGCTAATGGGGGATAATTGGGACTTTCAAAGGCATTAAAGGCCTGTGACGAACGCTTGTACGCTCGATTTGCCCGCAGGAGTTGGTATTCAAAATAGATCGCCACTTCCTGCAGAATGGGCTCCCCACGCTCCTCCTGCATGACGACCTCCAACGAGGTAATTAGATTTTCACGCGCATCGGATCGGAGCACTCCAATGGGCAATTGGCTGCCCGTGAAGACAATGGGCTTGCCCAAATTCTGGAGCATGAAGCTCAATGCCGAAGCCGTGTAGGCCATGGTATCTGTGCCGTGCAACACGACAAAGCCCGAATACACTTCTCGTCGCTCATAGATACCCGCCGCCAAAAGCTCCCAATGGAAGGGCTGCATCTCACTGCTGTCTATCGGCTGCCAGGGCTGCCAGGTTTCCACCGTGGCCGGGAGCTGGGCAAGCTCCGGAACGTGGCTCAATACTTGCGCAAAGTCAAAAGGCTGCAAATCTCCTTCCGGCCCTTGAACCATGCCAATGGTGCCTCCGGTGTATATGAGTAAGACCTTCATGTGGGTTGTGCTTTAAGGGCGGAAGATACGACGGGCATTGTCGCTCGTGATGCGATCCACTTCCTGTAGCGTCAGGCCCAAGTGGTCTGCTAGGTGCTCTGCCACACGACGCACATACGCAGATTCATTGCGTTGCCCGCGGTACGGCGTAGGGGCCAAATAGGGACTGTCTGTCTCCAAAACCACATGCTCCAGTCCAACAACAGCCAGGACTTCCACCACTTTGGCCGTTTTGAACGTGGCGACGCCACCAATGCCCAGATGGTGTCCCATGGCCACAAGCTCCTGCGCAATGTCCAGAGATCCTGTAAAGCAATGAAGCACACCCGACAACTCTGGACAGGCACGCTGTCGAAGAACGTCCATCGTAGGGCCCCAGGCTTCCCGCACGTGCATGCTGAAAGGCTTTTGAAAGCGAATACACCAGTCCAATTGGCGATGTAAAGCCTGGATTTGGCGGTCTAGGGTGCTTTTGTCCCAGTACAAATCCAAGCCGATCTCCCCCACCGCGACGAAGGCGTCAGGATTCGCCTCCCAGAGCGCCTCATAGCGGTCTAAGACCACCTCCCAGTCCTCGGGGACATCGCAAGGGTGTAGGCCCAGCATGAGCCGAATAGCCTCCGGATAGCGGGCCTGCAGCGCCTGCATTCGGGGCAAGCTCTCATCGTTCACATTGGGCAAAAACATGTGACTAACGCCTACTTCCATCGCACGCGCCATCACCGCATCCAAATCGTCCGCCAACTGCGGATTGTCCAAATGCGTATGGGTATCAATCAAAATGCAGGGGATTTACAATCCGAGGCCCTTCTTAGCGTCGCCGCCCAGCAAGTGTTCAACGGGGTTCTCCAAGGCCTCCTTAATAGCCACTAATGTACCCACGGATTCGCGTCCATCGATAATTCGGTGATCGTAGCTCAACGCCACATACATGATGGGACGAACCACAATCTCGCCATCTACCACCACCGGACGCTCCACGATGTTGTGCATGCCCAAAATGGCGCTCTGCGGAGGATTGATAATGGGGGTACTCAACATGGAGCCAAATACACCGCCATTCGTGATGGTAAAGCAGCCTCCGGTCATTTCATCGACCGTGATTTTGCCGTCGCGCACTTTGATGGCCAGGTCTTTAATGGTCGATTCAACGCCCGCAAAATCTAGGGTGTCGGCATTGCGCATCACAGGAACCATCAAGCCTTTAGGGCCACTCACGGCTACAGAGATATCGGTGCTGTCAAAGCTCACCATGTCGTCGCCATCTATCATGCTAGCTACGGAAGGGTACATTTTCAAGGCACGCACCACAGCTAAAGTGAAGAAGCTCATAAAGCCCAAGCCCACACCGTGCTTTTCTCCAAAGGCTTCCTTGTACTGCTTGCGCAAATCCATGATGGGCTTCATGTCCACCTCGTTAAAGGTGGTCAACATGGCCGTTTCATTCTTCACGGAAACCAAGCGCTGGGCCAATTTTCGGCGTAAGGAACTCATTCGCTGGCGTGTTTCTCCACGACCGGAGACCGCAGATCCCATAGCCACTTTAGCGTTTACGGCGTCCTCCTTTGTAATGCGTCCGTCCTTACCCGTTCCTTGAACGTGAGCGGCCGAAATGCCTTTCTCATCGAGAATTTTCTTGGCAGCAGGACTAGGGGTGCCCGTTGCGTAGGTATGGGTAGCAGAGCTAGCCGCCACCGGCATAGGATTGGGGGCCGTCGTTGCCGCAGGCTTTGATGTGCCACCCGCAGGAGCTTCTGCAGAAGTGTCAATCTTGCATACCACTTGGCCTACCGATACGGTAGTCCCGGGCTCAACCAGAATTTCTATCACTCCACTCATTTCTGCAGGCAATTCCAAGGTTGCCTTGTCTGAATCCACTTCTGCAATGGCTTGGTCCTTTTCGACGTAGTCGCCTGAGCTAACTAACCAGCTAGCGATTTCCACTTCGGAGATAGACTCACCAGGG
This sequence comes from Schleiferiaceae bacterium, assembly GCA_029254375.1. Lineage (GTDB taxonomy): Bacteria > Bacteroidota > Bacteroidia > Flavobacteriales > Schleiferiaceae > TMED14. The sequence goes on from JAQWXR010000003.1 coordinate 9,559, forward strand.
GAAGGAACTTTCATATCTAGAATCATGGCACAGAATTTTTAGCAGTCAAATGTTTTTTGGATGGTCGCTTTTTGAATATGGTGCGCAGCTTGGTGCGATCCAGAGGCAGAGGCAGCAGAGGCTGAAGGCGAAACACGCTGAAGCGGTAAATCAGTATTTGTTCGCAGGTAGGACCATGCACCCATGTTGGCGGGCTCTTCTTGGGCCCAAACTAACTTCACATTAGGGGCGTATTTGCCTAATTCTGCCTCAAGGGCCTCCTCAGGCAAGGGATAGAGCTGCTCCAGTCGAATTAAGGCCGTCGTGGTGTCCTGACGATTTTCGCGCTCCTCTAGCAGTTCATAGTAAAGCTTACCTGAACACAGCACCACCTTCTTCACGTTTTTGGGATCCAAATCGTCTCCCATCACAGGTTGGAACTGCCCTCCGCTGAGCTCTTCCATGGTGGACGTGGCCTTGGGGTGACGCAACAAACTCTTGGGGCTCATCACCACCAAGGGCTTGCGGAATTTCTGATGCATCTGACGGCGCAGCAAATGGAAATGGTTGGCTGGCGTGGTGGTGTTACACACAAACATGTTGTTTTGCGCACAAAGCTGAAGGAATCGCTCTAGACGTGCCGAAGAGTGCTCCGCCCCCTGTCCTTCATAGCCATGAGGAAGCAAAAGGACGATCCCACTCTGCACTTTCCACTTATCCTCTGCTGCTGCCAAGAACTGATCAATGATGATTTGGGCGCCGTTGGAGAAGTCGCCAAACTGCGCTTCCCAAATGACCAAGGTCTCCGGGCTCGCCATGGCGTAGCCATAGTCATAGCCCAGCACGGCATATTCAGACAAGTGCGAATTGTAGATCGCGAATCGGCCACGCTTATTGGCTACCTGATCTACTAAGCATACTTTTTCTTCGGAGTCTTCTAATTTAATAATGGCATGGCGGTGGCTAAACGTTCCGCGCTCTACATCTTCTCCAGAGATTCGAACATTAAAGCCATCCTGCAACAGGGTTCCGTAGGCCATCATTTCTGCCATACCCCAGTCCAGCGCATTGCGCTCAAAGGCCATTGCGGCGCGATCGCCAATGAGGCGAACAATCTTAGTGAAGAACTTTTTGTCGTCTGGAAGCGTCGTCAAGGCTTTAGCCACCCTATCTAAACGCTCACGCTCGACTTTCGTGTTTGGTCGGTGGTGCACATCGCCGTTTTTGGCGGCAGGGAAGTTTTGCCACTCATCCAGCATGAATGGAACAATGACGTTCTTTTCGATTTTTTTGGCGGTATCAAACTGGCCCTCTAACATGCCCTTGAACTCCTCTTCCAATTGCTTTAGCCACGGGCTAGCCACCTGACCCTCTCCAAGTAATTTCTGGAAGTAAATCTCCCGCGGGTTAGGATGGCGTGAGATCTCCTTGTATAGCAAGGGCTGGGTGAAGCGCGGTTCATCCCCCTCGTTGTGCCCGTATTTACGGTAACACAAGAGATCTATAAAAACATCGCGATGGAAACGCTGACGGTATTCCATCGCAAAGCGAAATGCGTGTACTACCGCTTCTACGTCATCCCCATTCACATGAAGGACAGGGGCTAACACTACTTTGGCCACATCGGTGCAGTACGTGGATGAACGCGCATCTATGTAGTTTGTGGTAAAGCCCACCTGGTTGTTGATCACCAAATGAATGGTGCCACCGGTGGAATACCCAGCAAGGCGCTCCATCTGCAACGTTTCGTAAACAACGCCCTGTCCTGCCACCGCGGCATCCCCATGAACCAAAATGGGCAGTACGTGATCAAAATTATTGTTGTATTTCGTGTTGCCTTTCGCACGAGCAATGCCCACCACAATGGGATCAACCGCCTCCAAATGGGAGGGATTGGGTGCGATGTTCATCTTGATCTTCTTCTGGTTGGCTAAGGTGCGCTCGGTTGAATAGCCCAAATGGTACTTTACATCGCCGTCAAAATCATCTTCGGCAAATTCTTTCCCTTCAAATTCAGAGAAAATCTGCGACGCTGGCTTTCCGAATACATTCGTTAAAACATTCAATCGACCTCGGTGCGCCATCCCGAGCACTACTTCTTTTACGCCTAACTCTGCGCCACGCTGAAGCATAAAGTCCAAACCGGGAATGAGCGATTCAGCTCCTTCGATGGAAAAGCGCTTTTGACCTACGAACTTGGTATTCAAGAATGACTCAAAGGCCACCGCTTCATTGAGCTTGTGTAAAATATGGTGTTTTTCCGTCTGACTGAGAATCGGGTAATTGTCATTGGGGTGAATGAAGGACTGAACCCACTTGATCACATCAGGTTGACGAACATACATGTACTCCACCCCAATGGAACGACAGTAAATCGCTTCGAGGTGGGCAACAATTTCACGCAATGAGGCCGGACCAGGCAAGCCTACCTCCATGGCCGCTTGAAACACTAAATCCAAATCTGAGGCATGTAGCCGGAAGTTCTCAAGATCTAGTGTTGGACTATATGCCCTACGCTGACGTACTGGATTGGTATGGGTAAAGAGGTGTCCGCGGGTTCGATAACCATTGATCAAATCGAGGACGGCAAATTCTTTGCGAACCTCATCGGGAACGGCTGTCTCTAACTCAAGCAGGTCGCCATATTCCGAACGTGAAAAGTCATATCCCTGAAAAAATGATCGCCACGAAGGTTCAACCTCATCTGGATTATTAACATACTGTTCGTAGAGGTCATCCAGAAAGCCAACATGTGAGGTTCCTAAGAAGGAAAAGCGGTCCATTGAATCCGTTGATTATTCAAAACAAAATTACGGCAAAAACCACGCCCCAAGCCTGCGAATTCCGCAGAAAATCAAAGGTTCTATTGAGGGATTTTTAGGCTTTTCGGTGGAATATCCATTTGGCCAGCGCGCTGAGATCTGTCGTTTCAGCACCTAATTCCTTGGAGCGCCCTAAAGCTTCCATGGCTAGTTTAAAATGATGACTGCGCTGTGTTTCCGCATGGGCTAAACTCCCTGCCTCTACCATCGCTGTCTTGATTGCCTCGACTTTTTCTTCACTTTTTTGCCCCTCCCAAGTGCGAAGTAAGCTCCCATGGGTTTTGGCGAGGTGAATCCAAAGCATCGTTTTTTTATTGGAGCGAATGTCTCCACCTACTTGCTTTCCTACTAACTCTGCATCCCCAAAAGCGTCCAAAATATCATCGTGAATTTGAAACGAAGTACCCAATTCTAGGCCGAAAGCATACATAGCTTTTGCCATTTCTCGGGAGCCCTCAGCCGCAAGAATGCCTAGTTCGAGCGCGCAGCCAAGCAATACAGAAGTTTTGTAGCGAATCATCTGCACATATTGCCCCTCCTGCACGTGTTCTTCTGTCTCAAAATCCATATCCCATTGCTGGCCTTCACACACTTCAAGGGCGGTTCGATTGAAGACCTCGAGTGCCTCAGGTAATATGCTCGCCGGCAACGCCCTCAGGCTTTCGTAGGCCATGACAAGCAGGGCATCGCCACTTAAAATAGCCGTATTGTTTCCCCAGGTTTCATGAACCGTTGGCTTGCCTCTGCGAACAGGAGCTTGATCCATGATATCGTCGTGAATCAAAGAGAAATTATGAAAACGCTCCACCGCATGGGCGGCAGGTAGGGCAACCGTGGCCGATTTACCTAGCGCTTCGGCAGCCATTAAGGACAATACCGGACGCAGTCGCTTGCCTCCCATGCCCAAAATGTAGCGCTGAGGCGCATAAAGTCGATCCGGTTGCCTATTCCATTCTGGCTCGCCAAAACCCGACTCTAAACTTTGCAGAAAAACGCGTTGTAATCGCTCTACCGCCGTCATCCCAGCAAAGATTTCAGATATGCCCCGTACCCGCTCTTGAGTAAGGGCTTAGCCAAGGCTTCTAGCTGAATAGAATCAATGAATCCCATGCGATAGGCCACTTCTTCAATGCATCCCACCTTGAGCCCCTGCCGGCGCTCCATAATTTGGACAAACTGGGCCGCCTCCATTAAGCTATCAAAAGTACCTGTGTCCAGCCATGCTGTACCTCGGTCCAAAACGCCCACATGCAACGCACCGCGCCGCAGATATTCGCGGTTGATATCGGTAATCTCATATTCACCGCGTGCCGAAGGTTGCAGATTTGCGGCTATTTCGACGACTTGGTTGTCATAGAAGTATAAGCCAGGAACTGCGTAATTACTTTTTGGTTGAGCAGGCTTCTCCTCGATGGAAAGGACCTTTCCATTTGCGTCAAAATCAACCACGCCATATCGCTCTGGGTCACTAACCGGATAGGCAAAGACAATTCCGCCCTGCGGCTTAGCGCTCTCTTGCAAGAGTTGGGGCATTTGAGTGCCATAAAAAATATTGTCTCCCAGTACCAATGCTACGCTATCAGACCCAATGAACTCCTTGCCCAACACAAATGCCTGGGCTAAGCCATTGGGCTCGGGCTGGACGGCGTACTGGAAGGAGCACCCTAATTGACTTCCATCCCCCAGGAGGTTCTGGAACAACGGGGCGTCATGCGGGGTGCTAATAATCAGAATCTCCCGAATGCCCGCCTCTAATAGCGTGCTCAAGGGATAATAGATCATCGGTTTGTCATACACTGGCATGAGCTGCTTGCTCACAGAATGCGTGAGCGGGTGGAGGCGCGTGCCAGATCCTCCAGCGAGAATGATTCCTTTCATTATTCGTCTTCGGCTAAGTCAATCAAAATATCTTCCATGTCTGACGCACTCATCACCTTGTCCATCGACACTAAAAGACTCGGAAGTAGGATCAAATTCGAGAACATGGCGAACACCAAGGTAATAGAAACCAATAGACCAAGAGCCTGCGTTCCGCCAAAGCTGGAAGCCAGGAAAATAAAGAAGCCAGCAAACAAAACGATGGATGTATAAAACATGGAAGGTCCAGTTTCCCGGATCGCTGATATTGAGGCTTTGGCAATATTGTGTCCATTGCTTATCAATTCCTGACGATAACGGGCCAAGAAGTGTAAGGTGTCATCTACACTTATTCCAAAAGCTATGGAAAAAATGAGGACCGTGGATGGCTTGACTGGGATTCCAAACCAGCCCATGATTCCTGCCGTCATCACCAAGGGGAGCAGATTTGGGATAATAGCCACCAAGACCATACGGAAGGTTTTAAACAAGGCTGCCATCAAAAGAGAAATCACGATGATCGCAAGGAGCAGACTCACAACTAAGTTGTTCAAAAGGAACTTTGTCGAGCGCAAGAAAATAATACTAGCCCCTGTGTAGGACAGGTCGTAATCTGATTGACTAAAAATAGCGTTGCTTAACGTTTGTATTCTAAGAACCAAGGCCATCATCTCTGGTCGGGTTAAGTCTTCTACTTGAACGGATACACGAAGCTTCTGGTGAACATCATCTATGAATCCATTTGTCAAGAACGACATATTTTTCGCGTCGAAACGCGGCATGGAAGTGGCAATCATTGTACGTTCTTGACTATTTGGCAAGGCATAAAACAATGGATCACCCCCATAATAGGCTTGACGTCCAAACTTGAGTACATCGACCAAAGAAAGCGACCGACTGACATGTTTCATTGTGTCTAGGGCGCTCTGAAGGCGATCTACGCGCTTCAATACTTTAGATTTTTCTGCCCCGTTTTCTTCTCTCGTATCAATGAGGATTTCTAATGGAATCACTCCGCCCATTTCACGCTCAAAAAAACGCATTTGGGTAACCAAGGGGTCGGATTCATGGATGTCAGTGGTGAGATTGCCCGTGGTTTGCATTTTAGACATGCCGATTAGGCCCAGGATGGCAAGAATAAAAGCCCCTAAATACACTTTTTTACGGTTTCCTTCGGCGGTGCGGATGAGCCATTCAATCCACTTGACCAACCATTTCTGACTCAAGTGTTTGTAGTGACGCTCTTTGGGGGCGGATAAGTAGGAGTAGATCACTGGGATGATACTCATACTCATGAGGAAGACCATGAAAATATTGATCGACGCGGCCACGCCAAAATGGACCAAGGCATCGGACGAGGTGAGAATAAATGTGGCAAAGCCCATTGCGGTGGTAGCATTGGTCAGGAATGCGACACCTCCTATTTTTTTTATCGTATGAAGCAATGCCGCTTGGACATTCTTATCCTTTGAGAACTCTTGGTGGTATTTGTTGATAAAGAAGATGCAGTTGGGCACCACGATGACAATTAACAATGGCGGAAGTAAGGCGCTGAATAGCGTGATTTTATAGTCCAACAAGCCCATGATGCCATAGAGACCAATCACCCCCACGGTAACAACGACCAGCGCGATCAATGCTGCGCGCAAACTCCGCAATAATATGAGCATAATGAACACCGTCATCAGTCCCGTTAAAATCAAGAATAGGTTGATTTCTCCTTTAATGCTGCGCGCATTATTTAGCCGCAAATAAGGGAGGCCAGAAATTTGAATTTCAATCCCTGTTCGTCGCTCGAAACGTTTTGTTTCAGCGTGTAAGCGATCGAATAAATCAAAAATGATGGCACTGTAATTCGCCTTGTCCGTAATGGTGATCGCCATTAAATGCGTCTTGTTGTCTCGACTACTCAAGAGGCCGTGATAGATCGGCAACGCATTGTAATGATTCCGGATAGCAAAGGCTTCTTGCGGGCTGTCTACTCGACCATCCATGATGGTGGAAGTTTCCATTTTTGCCCCCTCTTCGCTTCCTAGATATAGGTCCACCGCATTGTGAAGAGAGAAGACCCCAACCACTTCTTCTTCCTTTTCAAGCTTTTCGGCCATCTGGGTCCACGCGTTGAGTACGGAAGGGGTAAAGAATGCATCATCTTTTGCGGCAAGAACGATGGTATTTCCCGATTCCGTGAAGTCCTCATGAAAATCGATGTACGTGGTATATACCGAATCGGTGGAGGGCAACATTTTGGCAAACTCATAGCTGATATCTACCGATCGGCCGAAAAAAGCCATGAATGCAATGTAAAGGACCCAGAAGGCTAAAACCCCTTTTCGGTACTTTATTAAAAGTTTGCCAACACGTTCCCACATAGTCATCAAAGGTACAATTGCTTGGAATGCTTATCTCAGGATTGTCCACCCCAAGAATTTAATCAATTTGAGCTCAAATAAATTTTCTAAAAACCATCGGGCGGCATGGAGCCGCATCATTCTCTATGGACGCCACATTCATTTGCAGATGCCAACGACCATCCGCCACGGTGGCGGGTATGTGTAATAATTCTGAAATAGTCGCATCTACCCGAGAATCAGGCTGGGCTTCGGATAGCCCTAAGGGTACGTTCCAAAAAGCCCTATGGCAGGCTAGGGCGCCCCCATCTTCTTCTCGGTCTACCGAAGGAAGGTCAACCATCCAATGAAGAATGCCTCCCTCTGCCAACTTGGAACCAACAAGGGGCTCAAAATAAGGGGCATCCGTATTTGAATGATCCATCTCAGGAACCCCGGCCACCTCTGAAAAAGCACGGACCAAAAGGGCGGTGGCTCCTTGCAGTCCACCAGCGGTTTCAATAGCCTCTTCGAGCTGAGCCCAACGAATGCATTGGCCCATATCCGGATCAATTTGAGAACGAACCGTGACAATCAAGGCTTCTTGCATCCACGGAATGTCTATCTGGTTCACTGGGAAGTGGCCACGGCAAACATGCCCTAAGGTCTCCGTATGGCTACCATGGGCATGCGGATTAAACTCGAGTGTTAAGAAATTCACGGCACCGCCTTCATTCAACGATCCCACCCAGTCGCCTAGGCGGACCGGTCGACGTTGCATTCCTTCAATATACCAAGCGCGCTTTCTGCCGATTTCAACGGCTAAGCTTAAATCAAATGGCCCCTCCACATCGTTCATGCCTCTAAGGTACCAAGGCCTCCTGCCGCCACAAAGCCCTCCATCGCAATCCGGTCGCTTAGGAACAGACCCTCATCGCTGAGCACCCATGCATTGGCCGTTTGTATCATTAGGCCCTGCGCGATGTACGTAGACCAAAGATTATCCAAGGTACTAGCGTAGGCTCCCACTGAGGTTCGAAGCAATCCTTCCATTCGTCGAAGTTGGGTCATAATCTGTTCATTGACCAACTCCTCAGGGCGAAGCTGCTCCTCTTCAAACCACGATTGGCTTGTTCCAACCTGCCGCAAATACTGGCCATTATTAGAGACATTCCAGCGCCGAACAGAGGTCCCATCAAAAGAGTGTGCACCTGGTCCAAGTCCTACATATGAAGCCCCCGACCAGTAGGCCGAATTGTGCCGAGAGCGATAGCCCGGTAGCGAAGCATTACTCAATTCATACGGCTCCCAGCCCTCTTCTCTCAGCTGCGAGCGAAGCCACAAAAAGTCTTCGATCGCTCGATCTTCTTTTGGCGCTTGAGACAGGCCCCGGCGTATATGTTGATGTAAGGCCGTGCGCTCTTCTACCGTCAATGCATAGGTGGATAAGTGCGGAACCCCTAAGGCCAGCGCCTCCCCCACATTATCCTGCCATTCACCCAGACTCGTATCTGGCAATCCATAGATCAAATCGACTGAAATTGACGCTATACCGGCATCTTGTGCCCGTCTAATTCCATCGCGTGCATCCTGCCCACTGTGGCTCCGATTCATCCACTGCAAACGACGGTCTACAAAGCTTTGAATTCCCACACTTAATCGGTTCACTCCCAATGTCTTCCAACCATTTAAAGCCTCATGACTTAAATCCTCTGGGTTCGCCTCTAAGGTGAATTCTCCTCCTGATATCAATGGGAAATTATTTGAAAAACTGTCACAGATTTCTTGAGCCATTGCAAATGGGAGAACGGAAGGACTCCCGCCACCCCAATACCAAGTTTGCTTTGGGTGCGGCTCCTCCGAACGGAGCTTCGCTTCCACTTGGAGCTTTTCTACCATCTGTGGCAGCGTATTTAGCTGCGTCGAAAAGTGAAAATCACAGTAATGGCAAGCCTTTCTACAATAAGGCACGTGCAAATACAGGCCGGCCATCAACAGGGAAGCTCAATTCGGAACGTACTTCCTTCTCCCAGTGAAGAACGGAGGACGCTTAGACGACCCCTGTGGCCCGATTCTACAATCCGCTTAGCTAGCGATAATCCCAATCCCCAACCTCGCGTTTTGGTGGTGAATCCCGGATTAAATACCGAACGTTTCGTTCGAGCACTCATCCCACGGCCCGTGTCACTCACATCAATCCATACTTTTTGGTTTTGATGTACGGCGGTAATCGTGACTTCTCCTTTTCCTTCCATCGCATCCATGGCATTGCGCAATAAATTTTCAATCACCCAACCCAAAAGAACCGGCTGCATGGGAATCTGTGGCAGGTCTTCTGTAACATCCAGGTGGAGATGCATTTCGCCAGGGCTTCGACGCTGCAGATAATCCACCGTATGACGAAGTAATTCTGCCAAATCGCCCAGATCTCCTTTGTTCTCAGCGCCGATTTTCGAAAATCGATCTGCCACGGTTTGCAATCGGGTCAGGTCTTTTTTGATTTCAGAGACGGCTGCGGGGGAGGCTCCTTCCTCCTCGAGTAAGGTTGTCCATCCATATAAGGCAGACAATGGCGTCCCGAGCTGATGCGCAGTTTCGCGCGCCATACCGGTCCAAACGCGGTCTTGTTCAGCTTTTCTCGCTCGACTAAAGCCAAAATAAGCGAGGACAATGTACGCGGCGATGATGGCTAAAAGGAATCTCGGATAGTTGTGCAATCGTCGAACATTAACGGATTCATTTCGATAAATGAACTGATCAACCCCGGGGAGTAAATTGACTTGGATGGGCTTTGCATAGGCCATCATCACTTTGAGTTCGCGCTCAATGGCTACACCACTCGTATCAGGACCAGGCAAATTGCGATGATTGAGAATTACCCCATGTGCGTCGGTAAGAATCAGGGGAATAGTTGTATTCAATTCGATGATTCGAGTCGCCAGAGTCAGGTCCGCTTCGGGATTGCTTTGAACAATACTTTCTATGGCCTCGGCCCATAGCTCTACTCGCCGTTCTTCCTCAGCTTGAAGATGACTTGCAAATTGCTCAGTATACCAGAGTGTAAGCGCACCAATGCCCACCGCAGAAAGCAGTAAGCCCCCTTTCCACAGATTTTTCATTTTGTACACGTCAAAGAATGTCATCGGAACGAAGGTAAAGGGTCTTTTTCATCTTATTTTGAACTACGGAGTGTTTTTTAGGTTCAAGAAGTGTCATTTTTGCACCACGATGCGCAGCCCTCTTTTCCTACTCTTTCCTTTGGTCTTTTTTTTCGTCCTAGACCTTTTGGCCTTCCAAACGTTCAAAGCATTGGATTTAGGGAAGGTATTCGGGCGTATTTACTGGTTAGTCCATGGATTGGGTTATGCGTATATCCTCTATGCAATAATTCAATTCAACCCGCAGGCAAGTCCCGCTGAATTACGCCGAGGAATGCAGGGGTTTATGGTCTACGCCATTGCACTTTATGTGCCAAAACTTTTTCCCGTCGCTGTAGGATTCATCGAAGATGTATTTCGCTCTGGTGCTTGGGCTACTGGCAAGGGCTGGCAAAGTCGTCGTCAATTCGTAGCAACCCTAGGTTGGAGCTTGGCCGCCATCCCATTCTTGGGCATTCTCCATGGAGTTTTTCGCGGACGCTCTAAGTATCGTGTGCTCAACAATGTGGTACGCATTAAAGGATTGCCCAACGCTTTCCATGGCTTTAAAATTTTACAAATCAGCGATATTCACAGCGGCAGCTTTAGTGATCCGGATGAAGTCCAAATCGGAATTGACATGGTCATGGCTCAGTCGGTGGATGCCATCGCGTTTACAGGGGACTTGGTCAACAATGTGGCCGAAGAGATGAGCCCTTGGATTAGCACTTTCCAAAAAATTCAAGCACCATTTGGGGTTTTTTCTATCCTCGGAAACCATGATTATGGGGATTACGTTAAATGGGACAGTGAAAAGGAAAAATCCGACAACTTCCAAGCCCTCTGTGACACTCACGCCCAGCTGGGATGGGACTTGCTCAGGAATGAACACCGCTTCATTGAAAAAGACGGTGAACGCCTAGAGATCGTTGGGATTGAGAACTGGGGGAAGCCTCCGTTCCCACAACACGGAGATCTAAGTAAAGCATTGGAGGGCCTCCATCAAGAAACGCCTAAGATCCTATTAAGCCACGACCCTTCACATTATGATGCGCAAGTGTCTCAGCACCCTGCGAACATTGCTTTGACCATGAGCGGTCATACCCACGGGATGCAGTTTGGCATTGAAATTCCGGGTTGGTTAAAGTGGAGTCCAGTTAAATTTAAATATCCAAAATGGGCGGGAAGCTACCCCGAGGCTGATCAGGCTCGAACGCTCTATGTCAACCGTGGATTTGGCTATTTGGCTTTCCCTGGTCGCGTAGGTATTTGGCCTGAAATTACCATCCACGAACTTCAATCTGCTTAAACGGCTTGTTTCTACCTTGCGACTATGAAAAAAAATCTACTCAAAAGCATCCTTGCCCTGATGGCATTGTTCATCATTTCATTTCCAGCATTAACGAATAAAAATGGCGCTCCCGCGGGCAAAACAGGTTCGCCTCTCAGCAATGGACAAACCTGTTACAGCTGTCACTCCGGACCTTCCGTGAGTACTCAAGGGGTGACTATTTCTTCCGATATTCCTACAGATGGCTACTTAGACAACACCTCGTATACTATTACGATCACTTCAGATGCCGGATCGGCAGGAATGTCCACAGCGGGATTTGAAGCCTCCGTAGAAAAAGCAGGTAGCCACCAAGGTAGTCTGACAGCCTCGAGCGGAACTCAACTGAAGCAAAGCAACTTTGTGACGCACACTAGTTCCTCCACCTCAGCAAGTAATGGGGTCAAATCATGGAGCTTTTCTTGGAATAGCGCAACAGGGTCTGATAGTGTTACGGTATATGCCGCTGGACTTTTTGCCAATGGCAACAACCAAAATTCAGGTGACGCTCTGGTTACCTCATCTTTGGAATTCAAGAAGAGTCATGTAGGCCTTGGGGAGTCCAGCTCGCTCATCGAACTGAGTGCTAGTCCAAATCCCGCCCAAAACGTACTTCGCCTTAGCGCTCCAGATGCGCACGCAGAAGGTCAATTGACGGTCGTCGATGCGCTGGGAAGAGTGGTCCTAGATTCGCCATGGAATGCCCAGGATGCCTCTGGACGAGTTTTGGAAGTAACATATTGGCCTACAGGGATTTATACCGCATTGATTCGTTTAAATACGGGTACAAATGCTCAAGTTCGATTCCAAGTTCTCCATTAAATTTTGTTCACGATAAAGTTTGGCACGCTTTTAGGAATAAGTTTAGCGAGAGCTTCTGCGTTTAGGTGATTTTGTTTTAGCGACTCGTTCGTTAGTGAATGCTCTCTGAAAACCCCGCTTCTGCGGGGTTTTTTATTCCCCTAAATCGATGTAGACGTTTTTGGGCTCGGTAAAGAAGCGCAGGGCCTCAAAGCCCCCTTCGCGTCCAATTCCAGAGGCTTTTACTCCGCCAAAAGGCGTTCGTAGGTCGCGCACCAACCAATTGTTAACCCAAACTATACCGCTGTGAATCTGGGCGGCTACGCGATGAGCGCGCTTGAGGTTTTCCGTCCAAACCGTGGCGGCCAAGCCATATTTGGTCGCATTGGCTAGGGCGACAGCCTCTTCCTCGCTCTCAAAGGCTTGGATAGTCACGACTGGCCCAAAAATTTCTTCCTGGTTCGTGCGGCAGCTCATGGAAAGTCCTGTAATAACGGTTGGGGCGATATAAAAGCCACCCTGAACACCTTCTGGATGCAGGGCCATGCCGCCACATTCTACCGTACCCCCCTCTTCTTGGGCGAGCTGAATGTAATGGAGTATTTTGGCCTGGTGGTCTTGGGAGACGACGGCACCCACTTGGGTGCTGGGATCATCCGGGCGGCCCACCTTGAGGGCCTTGACTCGTTCAACAAAGGCCGCAACAAATCGATCATAGATGGGTCGCTCCACCAAAATCCGACTACCGCATAGGCAGATTTGTCCCTGATTCGCAAAAGAGGATTGCAGCGTAGTTCGCAGCATTTTGTCGAAGTCGCAATCTGCAAAAATCACATTGGGGTTTTTACCGCCTAGCTCTAAACTGAGCTTTTTAAACATGGGTGCAGCAATACTGGAAATACGGGCGCCTGTGGCGGTGCCCCCAGTAAAGGAAATCACGGGTACCTCTGGATGGCTGACCAAGGGTTCGCCAACATTAGGTCCGGTACCGTGAATAATATTGAGCACCCCGGGTGGGAATCCAACCTCATCCAAAATCTGACTCAGTAGGTAAGCGGTGACAGGTGTCACTTCCGAAGGTTTAGCTACAACGGTATTTCCAGCCGCAAGTGCAGGTGCAATCTTCCACGTGAAAAGATAAAGAGGCAAATTCCACGGGCTGATACACGCCACGACTCCAATGGGTCGGCGCAGGGTATAGTTAAAGCCCTGCGCGCCCATGTCATGGCTCTCAGAAGCTTCGTGTAAAATAGCCGTAGCATAAAATGCAAAATTGTCCCGGGCGCGCGGAATATCCACACGGGTGGCCAGCTTCAAGGGCTTTCCGTTGTCTTTTGATTCGGCAGCAGCTAGCTCATCCAATCGCTCTTCAATGCGATGAGACACGCGGAGCATATGCGCACTGCGTTCGGCGGCGGTTAAGCTAGACCAGGTAGGAAAGGCTTTTTTCGCTGCCGCAATGGCGCGTACTACATCTTCGGACCCACTGTCAGGTATGTCGCCATAGACCTCCCCCGTGACGGGCGTGATATTCGGAAAGTATTGGCCATTCGCAGGGTCTAAAAACTGTCCGTCAATGTAGTTTTGGAGACGCATACTCACAAATTAGGGGTTCGTCCGCCATCTACAGGGATGTTGACCCCGGTGATGTAGCTGGCGGAAGGAGAGGCCAGGAATGCCACGGCTTCAGCAATTTCCGCAGGGTCGGCAAAGCGGCCCATGGGGATTTCGTCTAACATGGCTTGTTTCACCGCGTCTTGGCTTTGGCCCGTCTTAACTGCGCGGCCGTCAATGATGTTGCCCAGACGCTCTGTCAAAGTAGCCCCAGGGAGCACATTGTTCACTGTAATGGCCTGAGATGCAAGCTCATTGGCTAAGGTCTTGGACCAGTTGGCTACCGCGGCGCGAATCGTATTGCTCACCCCTAAACCATGCAACGGGGCTTTCACGCTAGTCGATATGATATTGACAATTCGGCCATAGCCTTCGTTACGCATTCCAGGCACTAGTAATTGTACCAAACGGTGATTATTGATCAAATGGTTGGTAAAGGCCGAATAGAAGGCCTCCGGTGTTGCGTCCACAATGGGGCCTGCGGCGGGACCACCGGTATTATTCACTAGGATATGAATCGGATGACCTTCCTCCAAATATTCTTCAAGGGCGGCCTCAACGGTTTCGGGCTCATTGTAGTCTGCAACAAGGAAGGAATGTCCCTGGCCGTGGCGACGGTCTAATTCTTTTAGGGTGATTTCTAGTTTTTCACGATTGCGCGCCAGTAGCACCACGTGTGCGCCATGAGCTGCCAATACTTTGGCAACCGCCTTTCCAATTCCCTGAGTGGAGCCTGCAACTAAGGCACGCTTTCCGACCAAATTTAGTTCCATACCCCGAAGGTAGTCAAGGCGTAGGTTTAGCCGTTCACGAAAAGACGACGATGTCCTGAAAGTCGGTAGTTTGACCCGAGCGTCCCGACCAACGGCCCAGGTGGATGCGCGCCTCCGTCCAGCCGGCCTCTTCCGCCCAACGCTGAATGTTTTTTGGGGTAAATCCCACGTTAGCCCCCTTGACTTCGGCATCCATGTACCAGTCTTCACCCCGTTGAACCTTAAATTCATAGGCACTGCCTCGAGCACTCGCTAATGCTTCTGTGTCCGTTAAAAAGAAGGTGGCCAAAAAGCGTCCGCCGGGCTTTAGCACGCGGCGCGCTTCGCGGAGATAGTTTTGGACTTCGGTCCGTTCCATGTGGGTAAAGACGGAAGTAGCCCAAGCAAAGTCAAATTGATCCTCCGAATATGGGAAGGTAAAGGCGTCGGCAGAAGCCCCCTCGAGGGTATAGAGGTCGTTTACTAAGGAGACATGCTGAAAGTGAAAGTGCGGAAAGCGCGAAGTAATGCGATGCTGGCAGTCCGCTACCGCCGAGGGCACTACATCAAATCCGTGGTATTCCGCTGAAGCTTCTAAGTAGTCGGTAAGGGGAATCGCCATTCGGCCCAACCCGCTACCAATGTCCAGCACAGACTCGTTGGGCTGCAGTCCGCCTAGCCTTTGGAAATAGGACTTAAAAAGCAGCCCGTTCTCCAAGAAATTTCCGCCGCCTGTGAAGATCTCACCCGGCAAGGGCAAAGGGATGCCGTTGTATCGCGAACGCCCACCATAGCGTAGCAGCGCATAAAGGTCCACCGGAGCAAAGGCCAGTCGACGCACTACACGACGCGTATGTGGCCCAAAGGCATAGAAAAGACTGCGTAAAATACGTTTCATGAAAAGTGTGCTTTGAGGCGGGTTAGTAGCGACCGGCCATCAACGCTTCAATTTCATCTACCTCTTTTGGAATGGCCTTCGTCAAATTAATATGACCCTCCTTCGTGACGACAATGTCGTCTTCGATGCGAATTCCCAAGCCTTCTTCCGGGATATAAATACCAGGCTCGCAGGTGAATACCATCCCTTCTTCGATGGGCGAACCATCCCACAAACCATAATCGTGTACATCAATACCCAAGTAGTGACTCGTCCCGTGCATGAAGTACTTTTTGTACGCCGGCCAGGCTGGATCTTGTGCATTTACCTCGGCGGCTGTTATCAAGCCTAAGCCAATGAGTTCTTTGGTCATCAACTCCCCAACCTGCACATGGTACTCGGCCAAAATCGTTCCAGGACGTAGTAAGTCAATGGAGGCTTTCTCCACGCGAAGCACAGCCTCATAGACTTGTCGTTGGCGGGGGCTAAAGGTTCCGTTCACGGGGAAGCAGCGCGTCACATCGCAGGCGTAGTTGGCGTATTCTGCGCCTACATCAAATAGAACAAGATCGCCCGAGTGGCATTCTCGGTTGTTTTCGATGTAATGCAGAACACAGGCACTTGGGCCACTGCCTATAATTGGCGTATAGGCAAAGCCACGAGACCGTCGGCGCAAAAACTCATGGGTGAATTCTGCTTCTAACTCAAATTCAGTAACTCCTGGCTTTAGAAACTTTAGAACACGATCATAGCCCGCTGCTGTGATGTCTGCCGCAATCTGCATGACCTCTACTTCTTCGGCGGTCTTAACCGCACGTAGGGCATTTAAAGCAGGCGCCGATCGTTTGTAACTATGGTGAGGAAAGGTCTCCTTGAGCACCTTATTCAATCGCATTGTTCTTGTTTCAACGGGATTGTTTCTACGTAAATGCTCTTCTGTAACAAGGTATACATGTTCCGTTTGGCTCATGACTTCCTTGATGATGCGATCCCAATCTTGGAGCCAATGCACCGTTTTAATCCCGCTCACTTCGAATGCTTGAGAGGCATCCAGCTTGGCCCCTTCCCACACAGCGATATGTGCATTTGTCTCCGTCAAGAAAAGCATCTCGCGATGTTCCGGCTTGCGCGCATCTGGGAACAGTACGAGGATCGATTCTTCCTGATCCACACCGCTCAGCCAAAAAATATCTGAGGCTTGCTTAAATGGCAAGGTTCCATCGGCCCCGGTGGGGTAGAGGTCATTCGAATGGAATACAGCCAATGAATTCGCGGACATCGTGGCGGTAAAGCGGGCACGATTCTGAGCGAAAATGGAAGATTTTAAAGGAAGGTATTTCATAGTGAACGAAGGTAATCGCTTTTGTGTTTATCCTTTGCAGCGCGTCACTTGGGCTGTACTTTTGTAACAACCTTGAATTTATCCCTTTTATGGCGACCACACGCGGACTCTTTGGATCTTCTCTTGCACGCAAATATTGGATGGCCCTGACGGGGCTCTTCCTGTGCAGCTTTTTGGTAATCCACTTGATAGGCAACCTCCCGTTGCTCATGGGTAATAAGGAGGCATTTAATGCCTATGCGCATTTTATGACAACCTTTCCTTTGATCAAGGCGGTAAGCTACTTGCTGTATGCGAGTATTGTGATTCATTCCGTGGATGGCCTGATGCTCGCTAAGCAAAACATGGCGGCACGTCCAGCCAACTATGTGAAATACAACGGAGCAGCTAACGCAAATTGGTCTTCACGCAACATGGCCTTGTTGGGTACGTTCACCTTGCTTTTCCTCATCATTCACATGAAGAGCTTTTGGTACGAGATGCACTGGGGTTCTGTTCCAATGATTACGGATGCAGAAGGTTCTACTTACAAAGATTTATACACGATTACGGTAGCTGCTTTTGAGCAAGTTTGGTACAGTCTTTTTTACGTCGTGGCGATGATTTCATTGGGCTTCCACCTTTGGCACGGCTTCGCTAGCGCCTTTCAAACGATGGGCTGGTCTCACCCTCGATATACCCCATTGATTAAGGCCATTGGTTACGGTTTTGCGGTACTTATACCTGCCACGTTTGCCAGCATACCGCTGTATATCTTATTGACTTGATTTTTTAGCTCATTCTGCTATGTCCACATTAGACGCCCACATTCCCGAAGGTCCCATTGCGGAAAAATGGACCAAACACAAGGCTAAAATTCCATTGGTTAGCCCCGCCAACAAGCGCCAAATCGATGTGATTGTCGTGGGCACAGGCTTGGCCGGCAGTTCAGCCGCAGCATCCCTAGCTGAACTTGGATACAATGTGAAAGCTTTTTGCTTCCAAGATTCTCCACGACGGGCGCATTCTATTGCAGCGCAGGGTGGCATCAACGCCTCAAAGAATTATCAGAACGATGGAGACTCTACGTTCCGTCTTTTTTATGATACCATCAAGGGAGGCGACTATCGCAGCCGCGAAGCGAATGTGCATCGCCTAGCTGAAGTTTCCGCAAGCATTATTGACCAATGTGTGGCCCAAGGAGTTCCTTTTGCACGCGATTATGGCGGTCAATTGGACAACCGCTCATTTGGAGGGGTTCAGGTCAGTCGCACGTTTTACGCCAAAGGGCAAACCGGTCAGCAGCTTCTTTTAGGTGCTTACTCCGCCCTATCTCGTCAAGTCGCTAAAGGCCGTGTACAAATGTATGCGCGCCATGAAATGGTCGAATTGGTTGTAGTGGACGGAAAGGCACGGGGCATTATTGCTCGCGACCTCGTTTCCGGTGAACTCGAGCGTCACTCGGCGCATGCCGTTCTACTTTGCACCGGCGGCTATGGCAACGTATTTTACCTCAGCACCAATGCGATGGGTTCCAACGTCACTGCGGCATGGAAAGCCCACCGAAAGGGAGCCTACATTGCAAATCCTTGTTTCACTCAGATTCACCCCACATGTATTCCTGTGAGCGGAACCTTCCAGTCCAAGCTGACCTTGATGTCCGAGTCCCTTCGAAATGATGGACGTATTTGGGTTCCGAAGAAAAAAGAAGATGCCGAAGCGATACGCGCAGGTAAACTTCAGCCAGTTCAACTAGCCGAAGAAGACCGAGATTATTATTTGGAGCGTCGTTATCCGGCCTTCGGTAACCTTGTTCCTCGAGACGTGGCCTCACGAGCTGCAAAAGAGCGCTGCGACGCCGGCTTCGGGGTAAATAAAACGGGGGAAGCGGTGTATCTCGACTTTGCATCGGCCATTGAACGCTACGGAAAAGAAGCCGCGCACGTTCAAGGCATACACCATCCAAGCGATGAAAAAGTTCGTGAACTTGGCGAAGCCATTGTAGAAAGCAAGTACGGCAACCTCTTCCAGATGTATGAAAAGATTACTGCCCAGAATCCCTACAAAACGCCCATGATGATTTACCCTGCGGTACACTATACCATGGGGGGCGTCTGGGTGGATTATAACTTGATGACCACGGTTCCTGGCTTGTTTGCCTTGGGTGAAGCCAACTTCTCCGATCACGGGGCGAATCGTCTAGGTGCTTCCGCCTTGATGCAAGGTCTAGCGGATGGCTACTTTGTGGCTCCATACACGGTAGGAACATATTTGGCGGATGATATTCGGACTGGAAAGATTTCTACCGAATTACCTGAGTTCGCCGAAGCAGAAACTACCGCGCGCCAACGCATGGAAGGATTCCTCAGCAATGCAGGGAACACTCCCGTAGAAGTTTTCCATCGCGAACTAGGAAAAATCATGTGGGACCAATGTGGCATGGCCCGCAACAAGGAAGGCCTAGAAAAAGCCATCCAAGACATTCGCAGCTTGCGTGAGCGATTCTACAAGGAAGTGAAGGTGCCCGGAAAGATGCATGAGATGAACCCAGAATTAGATAAAGCTGGCCGCGTAGCCGACTTCCTCGAGCTGGGCGAATTGATGTGTTTAGATGCCTTGAGTCGTGAAGAATCTTGTGGAGGTCATTTCCGTGAGGAATACCAGAGCGAGGAGGGTGAAGCCGTTCGTCGTGACGATGAATTCGCTTACGTCTCCGCATGGGAATTTGCCGATCAGGATCCCGGAAAAGCAAAACTTCACAAAGAACAACTGGTCTTTGAAAATGTTAAACTGATTACACGCTCCTACAAATGAAATTTACCCTCAACGTTTGGCGCCAAAACGGTCCTCAAGACAAGGGCCGCATGGAAACCTACCAGGTGGATCAGGTCAGCGACGATATGTCTTTCTTGGAAATGATTGATGTGCTCAACGAGCAGTTGATTGGCCAAGGGGTGGACCCAGTTGTTTTTGACCATGATTGCCGTGAAGGAATTTGTGGAATGTGTTCCATGTTTATTAATGGAGAAGCGCATGGCCCAGGTCGTGGCGTCACTACCTGCCAATTGCATATGCGCGAGTTCAAGGATGGGGATGAAATCACCATCGAACCTTTCCGCGCTAAGGCTTTCCCTGTCATAAAAGATTTGATGGTGGATCGCAGCGCATTTGACCGAATCATCCAAGCTGGTGGCTATGTGTCCGTTAACACCTCGGGCAACCTGCCTGATGCCAACGCGACGCTCATTGAAAAGCCCCATGCGGATGCAGCCTTTGACGCAGCGACGTGTATAGGATGCGGCGCTTGCGTGGCCACATGTAAAAACGCTTCGGCAATGCTCTTTACTTCGGCCAAGGTCAGCCAGTTTGCTCTCCTTCCCCAGGGCCAAGTGGAAGCCAAGGAACGCGTGCTCCACATGGTAAACCAAATGGATTTAGAAGGATTTGGCAACTGTACGAACACCGGTGCATGTGAGGTAGAATGCCCCAAAGGCATCTCCATCGAGAACATTGCGCGCATGAACCGCGAATTCCTTTCTGCATCTATTACATCCAAGTAATTGACTACCTTTCCCTTATGAAAAAGATTCTCGCGGCAGGACTAGTGCTAGTAGCACTGGCCGCCTGTAAAAAAGATCCCACCTTATCTGATCGACTTGAGGGCACTTGGTTGGTCAATGACATCGTTGCCTCGGGCCAACTAGCCTTTGGTGGCCAAAACATCCCTTTGGTGGCGAATGATAAAGACATTGCTGCAACGTCTTTATTTACCATGATTCAAGAGCCAAACTCCGTGAATTATGCTGTAGATGCCACCTTAAGTGTGTCTGCTGGTACCACGTTGGATGTGCCTTGGGCCCAAAGCGGCACAGGCACCTGGATGACCATCGATGGCGGTGGTGTGGCTCCTGACTCGGTGCATCTAATTGGCAACGATGGGACCGTCACCAAGTATGAAGTCTTAAGCCTCTTGGATGCGAGTGTTCGTATGCGTACCAAACAGATCGTAGATTTTCAAGGCCAAGGCGTCGATATGACGATTGAATTCGGCTTCGCCAAGCAGTAAAACGTACCTCTTACAATGTTCTAACGGCGTGCCAGTGGCACGCCGTTTGCATTTGAGCCTGTGTTAATTCGATTAAACCCTCAACCTCATCCCATGAAAAAACTCCTTTCTATTTTGGGCCTCGCTGCTTTGGCCATCTCCTGCGTTAAAGCGCCTTCTTTGGAAGAAGAATTAGCCGGCATGTGGAATTTGAATGATATCTCAATCACCGGCTCCATGAACATTGCTGGGCAAAGCCTCTCCTTCACTGGACAAGACTCATTAATTCGTGCCAACAATATTCTAGAACTGACCTATGTCGAAGACATGGAAAACACATTCACGTGGAACCAAGATGTTCGCATCACCCTTAACATGATGGGTCAAATGTTTGGTTCCGACATCCAAGACAACCTATCTGGCACATGGTACGCAGTGGACGGTGGCGGCGCAACCCCAGACTCTATCTATATGACAGCCAACGGTGAAACGCTAGGATTTGAAGTGCTTTCATTCTTGGAGACGACCTTGAGATTCCGTAATCAAACCTCCGAAGTTGATCCCACCTTTGGTGAAACTCTGATGACCACAGAGTACGGCTTCGACAAGCTTTAAGCGACGTTTTAACACTCACTAAGGAACCCGCTCGGCGAAAGCCAGCGGGTTTTTTCTTTATAATTCGCCTTGAAATGCCGTCCAACCTTGAGCTTCCAGCGGAATGCTTTGGCCCGCGTTGGTAAGCATCTGGAAAACCTTGTCTTGGGTCATGTGTCCAATGGGCGTCAGGCTCGGATTGCCTTTAATCTTATCCCAATCGGCAATCGGAATGGTAAATAAGATCTCATAATCCTCCCCTCCATTGAGCACCGCTGTAATGGGGTTGATGCCAAATTCTTCCGCCAAATGCATCATTTGAGGGTCCATTGGAATCTTGTCTTCATAAATCGTACAGCCCAAGCCACTCTGGGTGCCAAGGTGTAAAATTTCCGAACTCAGACCATCCGAAACATCCATCATGCTTGTTGGCGTCACCCCCAAATCCTTCAGAAGTGGTCTTAGATCTTTACGGGCTTCGGGTTTGAGTTGGCGCTCCAATACATACTCATGGCCCTGTAGTTCTGGTTGTAAATTGGGATTAGCTTGATACGCCGCTTTTTCGCGCTCAAGCACTTGAAGCCCCATGTAGGCCGCACCCAAATCTCCCGTCACGACCAGCAAATCGCCAGCCTGTGCGCCGTCCCGACGGACTGCCGTCCCTTTGGGTACATGCCCCACGGCCGTCACACTTAAAATCAAGCCCGATTGGCTCGACGTTGTGTCTCCACCAACTAAATCCACCCCATACCTGGAGCAAGCTAGGAGCATTCCGGCGTAAATTTCTTCGAGTGCCTCGACGGGAAATCGATTACTTACCGCCATGCCGATCAACAATTGACTAGGTATTCCATTCATCGCATAGATGTCTGAGAAGTTCACCACAGCCGCCTTGTAGCCCAAATGCTTCAAGGGGACATAGCCCAAGTCAAAATGCACTCCTTCAACCAGTAAATCCTTGGATACCAGCACTTCGGAATCTTCAAAATCGAGAATTGCCGCATCATCTCCCACCCCTTTTTTGGTGCTGGGGGCCTTGATTTCAATGGCCGCTGTTAAACGATCAATCAAGGCAAATTCACCGAGATCAGACAATGGTGTTCTTTGGGGGGAGGGAGAATCAAGCATGACGCTAATTTCGGTATACCTTTGCTTTAAATAACTTTCCTATGGCTCAGAATTTCAGCGCGCAAATTAGCGCGTTTATGGAAGGTGTTCGTGCTCGCAACCCGCACGAACCTGAATTCCTTCAAGCAGTTCAAGAGGTTGCAGAGTCCGTTATCCCATATATTGAGGAAAACCCCAAGTACAAGACCGCAAAAATCTTGGAGCGTATCGCTGAACCCGAGCGCACCATCCTTTTCCGTGTGTCTTGGACAGGCGATGACGGCACCGTTCATGTCAACCGCGGATACCGCGTTGAATTCAACAGCGCTATCGGCCCCTACAAAGGCGGTCTTCGCTTTCATCCGACGGTAAATCTCAGCGTTCTCAAATTTTTGGGTTTTGAACAAATTTTCAAGAATAGCTTGACTTCCCTCCCTATGGGCGGCGGTAAAGGTGGTTCGGACTTTGATCCTAAGGGCAAGTCTGACGCCGAAGTGATGCGCTTCTGTCAAGCCTTCATGACTGAATTGGCTCGCCATATTGGTCCAAATACGGACGTTCCCGCGGGCGACATCGGTGTTGGAGGACGTGAAATTGGTTTCATGTTTGGTCAATACAAGCGACTCCGCAATGAATTCACGGGCGTCCTCACGGGCAAAGGCTTGAATTGGGGCGGTTCATTGATTCGTCCCGAAGCTACTGGCTACGGTACGGTCTACTTCGCGAAAGAAATGCTCGCGACCAAAGGCGATAGCTTCTCGGGCAAAACCGTTGTGGTATCCGGCTCGGGGAACGTGGCACAATACGCAGCGGAAAAAGCCACTGAACTTGGAGGCAAAGTCGTGACCCTGTCTGATTCATCCGGTTACATCTATGATGCAGCAGGTATTGACGCCAGCAAGTTGGCTTTCATCATGGAGCTTAAGAACGTAAAGCGCGGTCGTATCTCCGAATATGTAGACGCCTACCCATCAGCCTCTTTTGTGGCTGGCAAAACCCCTTGGGAAGTGAAGTGCGACATCGCTCTTCCCTGCGCCACGCAAAACGAATTGACCGGCGAGGATGCCAAGACGCTGATTGCAAACGGAGCAACGTGTGTGGCTGAAGGCGCGAACATGCCTTGTACCCCCGAAGCCATCGAAGCATTCCATCACAAGCACATCCTCTTTAGCCCAGGCAAAGCCTCTAACGCAGGCGGTGTGGCCACTTCCGGATTGGAAATGTCACAGAACAGCCTCCGCATGAACTGGACGCGTGAGGAAGTGGACGCGAAGCTCCACAGCATCATGGTGAATATTCATGCTTCTTGTGTCCAATATGGAACGCAAGAAAATGGCTATGTGGATTATGTGAAAGGCGCTAACCTCGGCGGCTTTGTCAAAGTGGCGGATGCCATGCTCGACCAAGGCATCATGTAATTCAACCCCTTTTGAATGCAAAAGGCCGCCCCGAAAGGAGCGGCCTTTTTTGTTCAAGGGGAAAAGGACCGAAGGGCCGAAGGGCTGAAGGGCCGAAGGGCGCTGTACGTTGGTCAAATCAAGGGAAAGTTCCGGCGCGCGGCGAAGGTCCGCCAGCCAGTTTAAGGGTAAAAGAGATTAAGCGTTTAAGGGACAGGGCCTCGCATTCCCCAACTAACGAACAAACAGAGCTCGGGCGAAGTCCTCGCTCTAATTCAAATCCCAACCCAAGATCAAGGAGGATACATACACGTCTGGGGCCACAATGTCCAAGCCCGGGTTGAATAACGGGGTTACCGATTGACGGGCGGTAAGGTGGAATTTTTTAAAGCCAACACGGAATTGAACTCCGGCAGTTAGGGGGTTGGTATAATAGCGGGAGCGGACGCGTTCGCGGGTCCAACCATTGTTGCTGTCCATGTACTGGAGGGTGCGGGTGGGTGAGCCAAGGCGGATGCCCCCGTAGACACCGGCGGCGGCGCTGAGGCCTTTTTGGCCCGTTCGGCTGCCATTGAGGTAGAACCAAAGGGGAACCGTGAGGTAGCTAGTGGAAAGCGAACTGTTTCGGAAAGTGATGGAAGGGTTCTCCACCAGGTAGATGCCGTTCAGGTTGGGAATGAGATCAGTGGTCAAGTAGGCGTGCGTGCCAAAGTCCACGTTATAAAAGTCCAAAGTCAAGCCGGAGCGCAGCCACAAGGGAGAACGCCCCAAACGACGCTGATGGAAGAATAAATCCCAAGAGATGACGCCGACGCCGCCTGTTTCGGGGAGCCAATCAGAGGGCACAAAGTCCTGGTTGAGGTCCAGGGTGGTCAGGGCAGCAACGCCAATGTTCAGGCCGCTTCCGGTAAAATTTCGCTTGCGTTTTTTCCATTTGCCCTTGGTGTCGTTTTTGGGTTCGCCGACTTCTTCGATCCATTCGGACTGGGCTTTGTTGGCTTCGTGCACTGCGGCATAGGCGCTGGCGATGTCTTCTTCGGGTTCGACGGAGGCTTCTTCGCCGTCTTCAACCCACAACTGGTCGCCTGCTTTCACTGTGTAGCGCATTAAGTCCGATTGAAAATTCTCCTTGAGGTCGAATTCCCAGGCTTGGGCACTGTCTTTGGTGATGGCGCCAGCTTCGAGGGCTTCGTTCACGATGTCTAAACGTGCCTGGTACATGACGTAGGCGTTTTCAATGTTGGTGAAGAGGCTCACTTTCGTTTCGTCATCATTAGACTGGGCGAAGCTGGTGAATGCCAAAAAGAAGGATACGAGGGTAACTAGTCGTTTCATGGTCTCAAAGATGCGTGGTAAAATAGTTCTAAGCATTCTCCACATACAACTTCGGTGCCATTGTTAACTTGCCTGTCACATTTTGCGCTTGAAAAAGGCCGACCTTTGGCCTATCAAATATGAAGAATTCAAAAAAAAACAAGGCCCATCGGTCTATGGACGCTGGCTCTTTAGCCTCTCGAATTTTACGCTCTATGGAGCGCCGACCCAGTGTGGTTTTCCCTCTGGGAGATCTGGCCTTGGAGATGGGGATGATGGAGCGCAGTGGCCGGATTTTGACCAAAGCGGCGATGGATATCTTGATCTCCGCCGGTCATATTAAGGAAATCCAATCCGAAAAGTACCAATTAGCCCTGGAAGAGAATCTGATGGAGGGCACCTTACAGCTAACTTCAAGTGGAACCGGCTATGTGGTTCCTGGAGGAGGGCAAGATGATGTGTTTATTAAGGAAACGGATTTGGGCGTTGCTTTTGGGGGCGATCGGGTGCGGGTTCAGCTGTTTCCAAGTCGAGCGCGAAAAAAATTAGAAGGTCAAATTATTGAGGTGCTCAAGCGAGGACGAGATCGCTATGTCGGCACTTTGCAAATCACCCCGCAACACGCCTTTCTGGTTACGGATTCCCGCAAAGTCGGTCCCGATTTTTACATTCCTCTCAAAGAATTGAATGGGGGTAAGGATGGAGAAATGGTCGTTGTCCAATTGCTCCGATGGGACGACGCTAGTCGCCAGCCCCAAGGAAAAGTACTCGAAGTTCTTGGCGAGCGAGGAGATCACGATACCGAAATCCATGCTATCCTAAATGAATATGGCCTGCCCTATGCATTCCCCGAGGCGGTAGAAAAGGAAACCGAGGCGATATCGGAGACCTTGGACCCCAAAGAGATTGCGCGCCGACGTGACCTACGCGAAACCCTAACCTTCACAATTGACCCTGTTGATGCGAAGGACTTTGACGATGCACTAAGCATTCAGCCTCTCGAGGAGGGGCGCTGGGAAATTGGTGTCCACATTGCTGACGTCACCCATTATGTCCGCCCTGGAACTGCTTTGGAGGAAGAAGCACAAAACCGAGCCACCTCGGTGTATTTGGTCGACCGGGTTGTGCCTATGCTTCCTGAAAAACTCAGTAACAAGGTCTGTTCCCTCCGTCCTAATGAAGATAAATTCACTTTTTCTGTCCTCTTCCAGATGGATGCAGAGGGGAATGTTTTGGACCGCTGGTTCGGAAGAACCGTCATCCATTCTGACCGCCGCTTCACCTACGAAGAAGCGCAAGCAGTTTTAGAGGGCGAAAAAGATCCCTTGAGTTCGGAGCTACTCACCATGAACCACATGGCCCAAGCGCTGCGCAAAGCCCGCATGAAGGCCGGTGCCATTGCATTTGATCGAGCCGAGGTGAAGTTTCGACTCGATGCAAACAACGAACCGATAGGAGCCTACCTCAAACAGGCCGGTGACAGCAACAAGCTGATTGAAGAGTTCATGTTATTGGCTAATAAACATGTGGCGCATTTCGTCGGGCGTCAAGATGATGGAAAACGGAGCACGCGCACCATGGTTTACCGTATTCACGACCAGCCAGATCCAAAGAAGTTGGAAACGCTTTCATTGTTTGTTCGACCCTTGGGCTATGCCATGGCTACCCAAGGGACCCAAGCAGTGCGCAAATCCATTAACGACCTGCTCAAGCGAGTGAAGGGCACGCCAGAAGCAAATATGCTCGAAACGCTAACCGTCCGTACCATGGCCAAAGCGGTATACAGCACCCAAAACATTGGGCACTACGGATTAGCTTTTGATGACTACGGTCACTTTACTTCACCCATTCGTCGATACCCCGACATGATGGCGCATCGACTCCTGCAAGGGTTTCTCGATAAAGAAAAAAACCCTTCCGCTTCGGTGTTTGAAGAGCTCTGCGAACATTCCTCTTCTCGTGAGCAAAATGCCTCAGAGGCCGAACGCGCATCCATCAAATACATGCAGGCCAAATACATGGAGAAATACCTGGGCCACGAATTCGATGGTATCATCTCGGGCGTAACCGATTGGGGTGTATTTGTAGAGCTTCCGGGGATGGGCTGCGAAGGTTTGGTGCGTCTACGCGAATTCACGGATGACTACTACTATGTCGAAGCCGAGAAGTTTCAAATCGTAGGCGAGCGACACGGTCGAACCTATCGACTTGGCGATCCTATTCGAATTAGCGTGAAAGAAGTAGACGTTTTGAAAAAAACGATTGACTTTGGCATTCCTGGGAGCAAAATAGCTCGCCATTCTGAAGGCCGATCAAATCAGGGTAAATTTTCGGGTACTCGCCCAACGGAAGCGGGTGGCCGATGGTCTAGTGGCGGGGCTCGGAGTAGCCATCGTGGCAGCTCTTCGCCTGATTCAAGCGGTCGCGGGCCCAAGTCATTTAAAGCTAAAGGATCCCAGACTACGCCTAAGAAAAAGCGCCGTTGATAGGCTTTTGGGTTGAGGCGGCCAATCATAGATGTTGAACCGCCAAGCCATTAGCTCTTAAACCCTTTTACCCTTTCACTCCCCCCAAACGTTATCCTCCCGATTCGCATCGGCGGTCCAACGCTCAGGATCTACCACGACGCGCTCAATTTGCTCTGCGGGCACCTCCACTTGGAAAGTGAATGTCTTCTGAGTATAATTCCATGGTCCCACCAAAGCCTTGCCTGGCTTGGAGCCAAACATGGCGGCGAGAGGCACGGTATAGTGCAGCACTGTCTTGTTCTTTAGAATTACATCCACATCCACAGGAAGGGCGAGAGAGCCTTTCCGTGACAATTGAATGTTTGTAAGGTTGCCTCCCGTTGTAAACACCGAGTCGATAGCCACATCCGGTACTTTATTCGTTTCAATCCACTGATTCATATACCAGTCCAAAATCATTCCCGATTCTTGTTCAGCAATGCGCAAAAAGTTCTCAGGGCGAGGATGTTTGAATGCCCATTCATTTTTGTAGCGTTGCATGGTGGACCAAAAGGCCTCCTCGCCGACGATGCCGCGAAGCTGCACAAGGAAGAGGGAGCCTTTCATGTAGGCGGCCATTTGATACGGGAATTTGCCGTCGAAGTAGTTGGCGAGGGTGCTGGCGGGCTCCATCCAATCTTCGTGGGCGACACGTCCGTAGCGACCCAGATAGCCAAGATGCGCATTTGGGTAATTCTTACCCGAAACTACATTCATTGCTTCATCCTCTGCGAAGCTCGTGAATCCCTCATCCATCCAATAATAACGCTGCTCATCGGTCCCCAGCATACCATAAAACCACATGTGGGAGGCCTCGTGGATGATGGTACCTAGCAAACCGTCATAGCTGCCATGCACTTGCATGATGGTGGCCATCGGGTATTCCATAGCCCCTTCTCCCCCTTGAATCACGCTAAACTGGGGCCAATCATAGCTGCCAAATCGCTGATGCATGAAGGCAAAATAGGCTTCGACATCTGATTGAAGTTTCTCGGAGGCCATGTGCTTGCTGGAAGCCGTATCATTCTGGTAAAAGAAGTGAACAGGTAAGCCCGAGGCGGTCACTCGAATGTCATGTTGCAACTCCTGGTCCGCAACCCAAGCGAAGTCATGTACTTTTTCTGCTTTAAATCGCCATGTAATCCGATCTTTCTTTTTGAATTTAATCGGAGCCGGTGAGTAGCCATGCCCGATTTCATCGGGGTTTTGAAGCACACCGGAACCTCCAATCATATAGCTGGCCGGCGCCGTTATGTCTACTTGAAAGTTGCCGAAATCACCAAAGAACTCCCGGGCCACATAGATGTCTGGGTGCCAGCCGTCCGTATCGTAGACGACCATTTTAGGATACCACTGGGTGAAGGTGTAGGCTATGCCTTCGGGGTTGTTGCGGCCCGCGCGCTCCACGAGCAAGGGAATGCGGGTAGTGTAGTTCATGTGAAATGTGACCGTTTGGCCAGGCGCAATGCTAGAAGGAAGCTTCCCATGAAGGATTGTTTGGTCCACTACAAATGAAATGGGCTCCCCATTCAGCGTCAAGCTTTGAATGATTTGCTCTCCATACTCATTGGACGCGTAGTTTTCCACCTTGTCCCCAATGGCGCGGTCGCGAAATTTTGTCGGAATATTCGCCATGTTGGAAAGCATACTCCCAGGCTGAAATGCATTCCAATAGAGATGAAAATAGACTTCATCTAATTCATCTGGACTGTTATTGGTGTATTGAAGACTCAAGTCTCCTTGAAGCTGGTGATTTTTATCGTCCAAATCCACCTGGATGCGGTAATTGACGTCTTGTTGCCAATACTGAGCATGGCTTGGAAAGCTGATAAGAGCCAAAAGTGAGGCGAGGAAATACTTCATGGGATTCTAGTCGTTTAATGGGCGAATTTGAGCCAAGCGCGGGCCTTTTTCCGTGAGTTCGAGGGTACAGGTTTCGTTGGCCGGATCGTGTTCTAAAAATAAGCGATAGCCTCGATCAGCGGCTTCCGTTAATATCTCCTTTTTTTCGCCCAAGGTTACAAGGGGCCGTGTATCATACCCCATGACATAAGGCAAAGGGATATGCCCAACCGAAGGCAGAAGATCTGCCATGAAAACCACTTTCTCGCCGCGGTAATCAAGGATAGGACACATCTGGGCATCGGTGTGGCCATTGACCACAAAGGTGTCAAACCCCAAGGGGGTGCGCACGCGCTGCTGACCTTCGGGGGCGTCGATGAAGGCGAGTTGACCGCTTTCTTGGAGGGGGAGGATGTTATCGGCAAGAAAGGAGGCTTTTTCGCGCGCATTCGGCATACTAGCCCATTGCCAATGGCGCTCATTCGTCCAATACGTCGCCTGGGTAAACGCCGGGCGAAGGCCCTTTTCCGTCCGCTCCACCGCACCTCCTACGTGATCAAAGTGCATATGCGTCAAGAAGACATCCGTGATATCACTTCTTTGGAAGCCCAATGCCTTTAGATTTCCGTCTAGGCTGTCCGTGCCGTGTAAGTGGTAATGGCTAAAAAACTTGTCATCCTGCTTGTTGCCGATGCCGGTATCCACCATGATGAGGCGATTCCCATCTTCAATAAGCAGCGAGCGCATGGCCCACGTGCAAAGATTGTTTTCATCAGCAGGATTGGTCCGCTGCCATAATTGCTTGGGAACCACCCCAAACATGGCACCGCCATCTAGCTTGAAAAACCCTGTATTTAAGGAATGCAACTTCATAGGACGAAGCTAAAAAAGAAAGGGCCGTCCTCCGACGGCCCTTTCCAACCTACACTTACGAATGTACCTAGACGTTGTAAAACACATTTTTTCCAATTCAAAAGCATTGCCATTACCGGAAAAATAGACCTATTTCTTGCGCTTGGAGCGGAAGAATTCACTCATGAGATCTCCGCAGACCTCTGACTCAATTCCGGTCGTCACCTGCGTTTTTGGGTGGAATTGCCCCCCCATGGTTTGGTATCCACGCTTTGCATCGCTTGCCCCATAGACAATTCGGCCAATCTGGGACCAAAAAAGGGCTCCAGCACACATGCTGCAAGGTTCAAGGGTCACGTATAAGGTGCAGTCTGGCAAATACTTGGCTCCGAGGTAATGCGAAGCGGCGGTGATGGCTTGCATTTCCGCATGTGCCGTCACATCATGAAGCTGTTCTGTCAAGTTGTGTCCTCGGGCAATAATCTGATTGTTCGACACCACAATGGCCCCCACAGGGACCTCATCTACCTCAAAGGCTTTGAGCGCTTCTCGGATCGCTTGGCGCATAAAATAAACATCATCAAACTCCATGGGGATAAAACTACGCAGCCGCTAACGCTTTTTTACCTTTGCAATTCATTTCACGACCATGTATCGTACTCACACTTGCGGCGAACTACGCCTTTCTCATATTGGACAAACCGTCACACTTAGTGGCTGGGTTCAGCGCCGACGGGACTTTGGAGGCATGTCCTTCATTGATTTGCGCGACCGATATGGCCTGACGCAACTCGCATTTAATGAGGGAGTAGACCCTGCAATGTTGGAGATTGCGCGCAGCGCTCAGCGGGAGTTTGTGGTTCAAGCAGTCGGTAAAGTAGTCGAGCGAGAGAATAAAAATGGAAACCTCGCGACGGGTGAAGTGGAAATTTTGGTGAGCGAGTTCACCGTGCTCAACCGCGCTAAGACCCCAC
Organism: Schleiferiaceae bacterium; assembly: GCA_029254375.1. GTDB lineage: Bacteria > Bacteroidota > Bacteroidia > Flavobacteriales > Schleiferiaceae > TMED14. The sequence goes on from JAQWXR010000003.1 coordinate 41,011, forward strand.
CCTTTACGATTGAATCAGAGACGGATGGCGGCGAAGAATTGCGCATGAAGTATCGCTATTTGGACATTCGCCGCGCGCCCGTTCGCGAAAAATTATTGCTTCGCAACCGCATCAATATGATGGTTCGAACCTACTTGAACGACTTGGGCTTTGCCGATGTGGAGACTCCTTTTCTGATCAAGAGCACACCCGAGGGTGCGCGCGACTTTGTCGTTCCTTCGCGCGTTCATCACGGCCAGTTCTATGCATTGCCTCAGTCACCGCAAACGTTTAAGCAGTTGCTTATGGTAGCTGGGATGGACCGCTATTACCAGATTGTCCGCTGCTTCCGAGACGAGGACTTGCGTGCCGACCGCCAGCCCGAATTCACGCAGATAGACTGCGAAATGGCTTTTGTCGAGCAAGAAGATATCATCGAAACCTTTGAAGGCCTGCTCAAGCATGTACTTCGCGAGGTTCACCATTATGAAGTGGGTAGCATCCCTCGCATCACCTATGACGAGGCCATGCGCCTCTATGGTAATGACAAGCCAGACATTCGCTTTGGCATGACCTTCGTCGAACTCAACGACCGCGTCAAAGGCAGTGGTTTCGCCGTATTTGACAACGCGGAGTTGGTCGTGGGCATCAAGGTGGAAGGCGGTGCGGGCTATACCCGTAAGCAACTGGACGGGCTCACCGACTACGTGAAGCGTCCTCAGCTTGGAATGTCTGGCCTGATTTGGATGAAAGTCGACGATCAAGGCCAAGCCACATCCAGCGTCAACAAGTTCTTTGACGAAGCCGCTTTGGCCGGTTGGGCGGAGGCCTTTGACGCCATGGCCGGCGATTTGGTGCTAGTCCTCGCAGGCAACGCGAACAAAACCCGCAAGGCCTTGAGCGAGCTGCGCATGCATTTGGCGCAAGAGCTGGGCCTCCGCAAGTCGGATGTATTTGCCCCGCTGTGGGTGCTAGACTTCCCGCTTTTGGAATGGGACGAAGAATCCGGCCGCTGGTTCGCCATGCATCACCCCTTCACTAGCCCCAAGCCCGAAGACATCCCCCTGATTGATAGCGACCCCGGCGCCGTGCGAGCCAACGCCTATGACTTGGTCCTCAACGGCAACGAGATCGGCGGTGGCTCCATACGTATCCATGACCGCTCCCTCCAGCAACGCATGTTTGACCTGCTCGGATTCAGCAAGGAAGAGGCTTTGGAACAGTTCGGCTTCTTGATGAATGCATTTGAATTTGGAGCTCCTCCCCACGGTGGCATTGCCTTTGGCTTTGACCGTTTGGTGGCGTTGATGGGCGGTGACGAGGTGATTCGCGACTACATCGCCTTCCCAAAAAACAACGCCGGCCGAGACGTCATGATTGATGCGCCTTCACACATCCAAATGACACAATTGACGGAACTCTCCTTGGGGATTACCCCAAAGGAACAGGCATGAGGCATTCGCTGCAATTATGGGTCAGACGCGTTCTGATTTGGAGGGCTCAGCACCTTCCCATGCAGCACTTCATTTTCGTTCTGAGCATTTTGGTGGGCCTGATTTCGGGATTGGTTGCAGTTATTCTTAAAAATTCTACCCACGCCATTCAGGAGTGGATTCGTTCTGAGCGATTTGAGGATTATTACCAACTCTACTATTTTGCTTTTCCACTGGTCGGAATTCTATTGACGGTCGCCCTGGTCCGCACCTTTAAGTTGCGCACTGGCGAGGGTATCCCATCGGCCATTGAGGCTATTTCGCGTCACGGAGGCATTATTCCCCGATCTCAAATCTATACTTCCTTCCTCACTTCAGTCGTGACGGTTGGCTTTGGGGGCTCGGTGGGCTTGGAGGGACCGGCCGTCGGCACAGGTTCGGCGATTGGCTCCAATTTGGCTCGTTGGCTTCGGCTGGGGTTTAAGCAACGCATCTTGTTGATTGCCTGTGCGACGGCCGGTGCGATCGCTTCCATTTTTGGCGCTCCCGTTGCAGCCATCATTTTTACCCTAGAGTTATTTAGCATTGACCTCACCCTTAGTTCACTCGTTCCCCTGTTGTTAGCCTCTGCCACAGGTGCTTTGACCGGACTCATGATGAGTGATGGGAGCAAGCTCTTTTATGCGGAGGGCATTGAGGATTTCGACCCAGTTAACCTCCCATATTATTTGCTTTTAGGGGTCGCCTGTGCCCTGGTGTCCTTGTATTTCAAACGGGTTTTTGCCTTGAGTGGCCGACTCGTAATGCGCTGGAATAACCGTTGGGCCAAAGCCATAACGGGTGGTGTCTTATTGGGTGCACTCATTTTTGTGATGCCCCCGCTCTATGGCGAAGGGTTTAGTACGATTCAAGCTGCACTTCGAGGGGATGACTGGTCTATTTTATCCCAAAATTGGCTTGGAGTTGAGGCGGATAATCTCTTTTGGGGAATCGGATTGCTTATTGGTTTACTCCTTCTGAAAGTCACGGCGGCTTCTTTAACCATTCACGCCGGGGGAATTGGTGGCATGTTTGCTCCTACCTTGTTCATGGGGAGCATTTTGGGCCTGATTTTCGTGCGGGCATTAGAATTAGCTGGAATTAACGATCTCCCTGCGGTACACTTTGTCTTAATCGCCATGGCCGGACTCATGGCCGGCACCATGCATGCCCCCCTAACCGCCATCTTTATGATTTCGGAGATCGGCGGAGGCTATCCGCTGATCTTGCCCTTGATGATGACCAGTGCCTTAGCCTTCTTTCTAACGCGTTCTTGGGATCCAAATAGTATCTATACAGAGTACCTCTCTCAACGGGGCCGTCAATGGACCCAGTCCAAGGATAAAGCTGTTTTGACGCTCCTAGACATGGAAGATGCTATGGAACGAGATATTGAATCTGTCGAACCGGATACCGCCCTGTACCTCTGTCAAGCCACGTTGGCTCGCTGCCATAGAAACCTTATTGCCGTGACCGAAGATGGCCGAATGGTAGGCTACCTCACTTGGGAAGATATATGGCGGGCACAACGGGAAGATCACCATGAGGAAGTCACGGCCAAGGACGCCATGAAATCCGCGCCAGCTCGAATCCAGTACAACGACCCCATGGAGCACGTGCTAAGTCAAATGGAAAAAACGGGAATGTGGTACTTGCCTGTCTACCAGGATAATAAGTGGCTGGGTTTAGTTTCCAAAACCAAACTCTTTGAAGCCTACCGAAAACAAGTCCAAGATTTGAGCCACGAATCCTAAGTAGGGGGCGTCGTTCACGCCTTAGTAGAGATTATTTCTAACCTTTCAAAACAAGGGTGAGTCCTTGGTGTTATCTTTAGAGACCCAAGGCTACTTAACAGCCTTTTTTTTATTTCACCCTAATAACGGATGCGTATGTTTCGTCCCCTTTTCATTTGCTTCAGCCTTCTTTTTTCGGCTTTTTCGATGCGTGCCCAAACGACAGCTTCGTATGTCGATTTAATGAATGATCCGACCGTCAATTTTTATGACGTTGTAGAGGCCTTCAACGAATACTGGGAGGGTAAATCCGTAGAAAAAGGAAAGGGATGGAAACAGTTCAAGCGCTGGGAAGCATTTATGGAGCCCCGTGTCCATCCAACGGGGATTCGTCCCAACGCTCAAGCACTTTACCAAGGCTATGCTGCAGGCATTCAAGGAACGAGCACTGCCTCGACCGGGGGCTTGGGTCAGTGGTCCATTGTTGGACCCTTTGATGGAAATAGTTTGGATGGAATTGGGCGCGTCAATGTGATTGCCTTCCATCCTACGATAGCGAATACTTTATATGCCGGAGCCCCAGCTGGTGGTCTGTGGAAGTCCACAGACGATGGATTAACCTGGTCTACCAATACCGACTTGTTGCCCAACTTAGGCGTTTCGGCCATTTTAATTGATCCGAGCAATCCTTTGATCATGTATATCGGTACCGGAGATCGCGATGCAGGGGATACGTACTCTTTGGGCGTGATGAAATCGGTTGATGGAGGGCAGACATGGAATCCAACAGGGTTGAGCTTTAATCTCACGCAATCTGCACGTATTTCCGGAATGGCGATGCACAAAGACAGCACGCATCATTTGGTGGCGGCGACACGTAGCGGAATTTACCGAAGCTTGAATGGCGGTGCTAGTTGGACTGTTGAAGCGGGAGGCACCTTTGGTTGCCTGGTCCAAGTTCCAGGAACCAATAAGCTTTATGCGGGAACAAGCAGCAACGGCCGCATTTGGATGTCTAACGATTTCGGGGATACCTGGACCATGTTAACCAGCGGCCTACCAACGAACGCCGGCCGAGTTGAATTGGCCACAACGGAAGCCGATACAAACTATGTCTATGCCCTCTATGGCGCCAATAATAATGGACTGTATGGGGTCTACCGCAGTATCAATGGCGGCACTTCTTGGACGCAGCGACATGGTGCCTCTCCCAACTTGCTAGATTGGAGCACCAATGGATCGGGATCTGGAGGTCAAGCGTGGTATGACTTGTCGATTGCCGTTTCGCCTTTGGATAAAGACGTCGTATTAACCGGCGGAGTCAACGTATGGCGCTCCAACAATGGCGGGACTAGCTTCGCGTTAAGTGGCCACTGGTATGGCGGCGGCGGCGCTTCCTTCGTCCATGCGGACCACCACTGGATGATTTTCAAATCAGGAACTAATCAAGTCTATGCAGGCTGTGATGGCGGGGTCTATAAATCAGGCAATGGCGGAGTGAACAACTCATGGGTTTCCCGCAACATTGGCCTATCTATTACACAGTATTACAAAATTGGAACGACGGAAGCAGATACCACGTTAACTATTGCTGGAGCACAAGACAATGGAACCCATCTGAACGATAATGGATGGGACAAAGTCGGAGGCGGTGATGGTATGGACTGTGCTATTTCGGCTTCTGACGGCAACACCATGTACCGATCAATTTACTACGGGGATTTTGACAAATCCACGAATGGTGGAAATAGCTTCAATTCTTCCTTTAACCTCCCTCCTGCAGGCACAGGCAACTGGGTAACGCCTTTCTTAGCGAGCCGAATCAACTCTAACACCTTGTATGCCGGCTTCACCAAACTTTGGAAGAGTACCAATGCCGGCGGCAGCTTCAGTGCTACGAGCAGCAACAACGTTCAAGGATCGAGCAACATTGACTGCATTGCAGAGGCATTAAGTAATTCTAACGTGCTTTATGTGAGCATTGATGAACGACTATTCCACAGTTCAGATGGCGGACAGACCTGGAACTGGATCACCTCTAATGTGGGTAGTAGTAATGTTATAAGCGGAATCACGGTGGACCCTAGCAATGAAAACCACGTTTGGATTTCCAAATCAGGCTATTACGCGGGCACTAAGGTCTACGAAACCTTTAATGCAGGTGGCTCTTGGTACAACCGCAGCGGCAGCTTGCCCAATATTCCCGCGAATTGCATTGCTGTTCAGCCAAACAGCAACGGCATTGTATACGTCGGAACAGATCTCGGCGTCTATTACCGCGACGCCTCGATGAGCGATTGGGTTCCTTTTATGCAGGGATTGCCTAACACGGTCATCAATGACATCGAGATTCTCAACAATGCTGGTATCATCCGCGTGGGAACGTATGGACGTGGCGTCTGGCAGAGTCCCTTGGCGACGGCTTTCTTGGATCGCCCCGAAGCTAATTTTTCAGTTTCCTCTGAAGTCTTGTGTAGTATCGCTGATACGATTTCCCTGACCGACCAGTCCAGCAACCTACCAAGCTCATGGTCCTGGACGATTTACCCATCGACCTTTCAGTTTGTGAACGGTAGTAGCTCAACTTCTTCCGATCCTCAAGTGTCCTTTAGCGCTTCAGGGGCGTACACCATTCAATTGGTGGTGGAAAATGCCTACGGAAAAGACACCCTCACTCGTCCCGCGTACATTCATGTGGGTGGAATTCAATCCCCCGTAGTGGAGGAATTTGTTGCTGCCATCCCTTCACGATGGACCCTGGAGAATCCAGACTTTGGTCAAGGGTGGGGTATCGCTCCCGTAGGCAGTGCCAACGATAATACCTCGGCTATTTTCCGAGGATATGGCTACAGTGCCGCCGGACAGACGGACAATTTAATTTCTCCGAGCTACCTCATCGATACGGCGAGCACCTTGGTCTATGATTTGGCCTACCGCCCGCTGACTGGTGGAGCATCCGATACCCTCACGGTGTTTATCAGCACGGATTGTGGCGACACATGGACGTCTCTTCGTCAATACGTAGAAACCGGTAATAATACCTTCGCAACGGGGGCCGCTCAAGGCAATGCTTTCGTGCCAAGCTCTAGCAGTGATTGGCGGACGGACAGCATCGATTTGACCGGTTATGCGGGCCAAGTGCAGTTTAAGTTCGAAGCCCGCAATGGCAATGGCAACCATGTGTATTTGGACTTTTTGCGTATCACATCCGCTAGCGTCCCGGCGCCGACCGCTGATTTCTTCAGTGATACGACCACATGTATTAATAAAGCGACTCCATTCTTCTTTGCGGGTACAGGAAGCGGATTGAGTTATTCATGGAGTTTCCCCGGAGCTTCTCCAAGTAGTTCTTCTTCGGCTAAGCCCGTGGTTTCCTATCCTTCCGCTGGTCTTAAATCTGTCACACTCACTGTGAGCAACAGTGCCGGAAATGCCACGTTGACAAAAACCAGCTACCTCGCGGTTGGAACGCTTTCTAGTCCCTCCGTTTCGATTGTTTCCAGCTCCACAGCCGCCTGTATAGGGGACACCATCACCTACACGGCAAGCCCAGTTAACGCAGGATCCAACCCGATCTATAAGTGGATTGTCAATGGAGGCCAACGCGGAGGAAATGCAGCCTCCCTAACGTTGTTTAACTTGAATAATGGAGACAGCGTTCGCTGTGTGGTGACTTCTTCCGAGGATTGTGCGGCCCCTCTTCGCGCCTCCTCCAACACCCTTCAAGCCAATATTCTTGCCTTGCCCACAGTCAATGCCGGTTCCTATAGCTCGGTGTGCGTGGGCGGTGCGCCTATTAACCTCGTTGGCACACCGAGTGGTGGAAGTTTCTCTGGTCTCGGTGTAAGTAGCAACCAATTCTTGGCCACCACAGTAGGACAGGGAATCTACACCGTGACTTACACCTACATGAATAGCAACGGCTGTGTCAATACGGCTACATCGGATATTCAAGTACTTCCGTCTCCAAATATTTTTCTCAACCTACCCATGGCTGTGCTTTGTGAAAACGATCCCGCTTTTAGCGCATCTGGAGGTTATCCAAGCGGAGGAAATTACTTTGTAGATGGCGTAGCGAGTACACAAATCAATGCATCGGCCTTGTCGGTGGGAATGCACGAACTCAAATACATCTATACCAATGGGATATGTACTTCTGAGCGCGTAGATAGTTTTGAAGTGCGTTCGGCACCCCCAATGCCCACTGTTCAAGTTTTTGATGGCGATTCTTTATACTGCCCACAAGCTGCCAACGGATGGGATATCCAGTGGCTTGACGGAAATTTGAACCCCATCTCGGGCGCTACGCAAGCCTGGTATGTTGCTCCTGCACCAGGCACTTTCTATGCCCGTCTAAAGCTTGGATTGAGCTGCTTCCCCACTTCGAGCCCAACAGCAGTTACTTCCATGGAGGAGTTTGCTTTCGGCCGCCTCGCGATTCATCCAAATCCAAGCACAAATTGGTTGACGGTGCAAATGAAATCAAGTGCCGGTCAACCCTATACCTTGCGATGGACCGATGCCTCTGGTGCCTTGATTTATCAAGAAATCCATAGCGGAACGGGTGAGGTGGTTGAGCACCGTTTTAACCTTCAAAGCTGGCCAAACGGAATCTACTTCATTGAGCGTCGTGATGCAGAATTCCAAATCACTGAACGTGTAGTGAAATTCTAAACACAGGTTTTTTAAGCAACAAAAAACCCGCGGGGATGACCCGCGGGTTTTTTTGTGAGCAGAAGTAATTATTTATGCCGTGACCATATGGTTCAGAAGGCTATGGAAAAGGTCCAAGCCGTCTGTATTGAGCAATTGGGCATCGGCTGCGCGCTCTGGGTGAGGCATCATTCCCATTACATTGCGACCGGCATTGCAAACACCCGCAATATTTTGGATCGCTCCATTGGGATTCGCGTTGTCCGTAATGGACCCGTCGGACTCACAATATCGGAACATCACTTGGCCCTGATCATTGAGCAGCTTTAATGTTTCTTCATCCGCAAAGTAGCGGCCCTCCCCATGCGCAATGGGGATTTTGTACGCTTTATTTTCGTTCAAATCAGCCGTCATCAGACTAAGGCTTGAGGCAGGACGAAGAAATACATTTTTACAAATGAATTTGTGGCTCGCATTGTGTAAAAGCGCCCCTTTCACAAGTTGGGTCTCAGTCAGAATTTGGAAACCATTGCAAACGCCTAAGACATAGCCCCCGCGATCTGCGTGCTTAAGCACCTCTTCCATGATAGGAGAAAAGCGTGCAATGGCACCTGAACGCAAATAGTCACCGTAAGAAAACCCCCCCGGCAATACGACCATATCAACCCCTTTCAGGTCACGGTCTTTGTGCCAAAGAGCTACCGTTTCACACCCCAAGCCATCGCGGAGGGTGTCTATCATGTCTTGATCACAATTGGATCCAGGGAAGGAGACTACGCCAAATTTCATAGGACAAAGGTAGCCAATGCCCTTAGATTCTTCCGTTGGATTTTCCCAACAAATTGCATAGACGATAGAGAAGTCGGCTTCCCACATTGGCATCCCAATCTCCTTCGGGACCCGGCGCCACTTCGTTTAAATCAAGTCCAATAATCTGTCGACCAGAGGCCATAACTTGCTCCACCAGGAACAAAATTTGCTCCACTTCAAAGCCTCCAGCCACGGGTGTTCCTGTATGTGGACAGAGTTTGGGGTCCAGGCCATCAATGTCGAAACTGAGATAGACCTTTTGTGGAAGTGCTGCCACGATCAAACCAACTTGAGCAGCCCAGGTGCTTCCCTGGAATTGCGCTTGCTTCAGGTCTCGATCGAAAAACACGGAAATCCGGTCTCCCAAGTCCTGCATCACTTCCAATTCTTCCTCACAATAGTCACGGATTCCTACTTGGACTAATCGAGCGATGCCCTTATGCTTCATGGCATTGTACATGATGCTCGCATGGGAATACGTGAAGTCCTCGTAGGCCTTACGCAAATCCATATGCGCATCAATTTGGAGAATCCCCATACCTGGGTTGCGATCAGCTAGCACTTGAATATAGCCTAAGGGGGTGCTGTGATCCCCGCCTAGGAGAGCCACCAACTGGCCTTGATCCAAATATATTTTCACTTGCTCGGCCACCCAGTCTATCATAAAACGACAAGCGGCTTCAATCTTTTCATGGTTCTTCAACATACGTTGCATTGGCAAGCCTTCTGCCAAAGCTTCCATGTAGGCCTCCGCGCGTTCGCGATTTCGCTCGGACTTTGCGGCCAATTTGCTTGGGCTTGGGGCCATCCACAGCCCCATTTTCCATGCCATATCCACGGAGGGGTCATATAGATCTACTTGAGCAGAAGCTTCACGCATCGCCTCTGGACCGCGCGCGGTTCCCGACGCATAGCTGACGGTCACTTCCCATGGAACGGGAAGAATGACCACTTCCGCCGATTCTGCGTCAAAAGGAAGTCCATAGACTTGGCCCGGCGCTGCTAAACCATTTGGATCAAAATCCTGGGCCTGTGCTTGGCGCTTCGCCGCACGTTGGCCAGCCTGTTCTTCTGTCATCACCCTGCAAAAGTAGGTGGAGCATGCATCACTCCCGCATTTTTAGCATGAATGCCCGGCGGCGAATACCCGAAGAGGGGGAAGTCCATTCCAACTCCCATAGCCAGTCTTTTCCAGGAGGGGGCTCCAAAAGACTGGTCCAAGTGCCTTCCGCTGGAAGGATACCGCTGGCCTTCCAAGCTGTCCAAGCATCTCCACGAATATGGAGCCAGCGCTCGCGCAATTGCCACGCCCCCTCCTCTCGAAACTGAAAGGCCACCTGAGGACGCTGGATAGAGGACCATTCATCTTGAAGCACCTGTACCCGACCCCATACTGACTTGGCGGATACCTCTGGCTGCCATCGTCCCGGGGAGGCCGAGTCGCCGGACGTAAACCATCCCCCTTCAGTACTTCGTCCCCACGAAAGACCCTCGCTTTGAGCTCCCAAGGCTGACGAGTGACGCATCCCCTCCATATGCTCTAGCTCCAGCCCGTCACTTCGGAAAAGTCCCACATATCCCCCCTCTTCAATGGCCCATAGATTTTCTGCCAAGGGTCGAATTTTAGTTGAATCTCCGGCCGAGTATCGTGCTGCACTCTTCCTCGGGTCCTCACTGTAGGCCCAAACTTCCTTTGGCAGGATAAATTCTCCCATTCGACCCAAGCGCCTCCATTCCATTGGCCACGGGGCATCCCCTACAAATAGAGCCCCCAAATCAAGCACCTCCTTTGTTGCGTTATAGAGTTCAATAAATCTCGGCTCAAAGGGCAAGGGATCCGCCAGCAATTCTGTCCATAGGAGCTCGCCAGCTTGTGCCATGCGTGGCAAGCCCCAAAACAAGCTGTCAATTTCCCACCTATCCCCAGCGCAAGTACTCCATACGCGTGGGAGGCATAGGGCATAAAGCTGCCCGGGAATGGGTGGGACCAGCGGGCTCCAAATACTCAGTCCAGGGCGAACATGATCCCAACGGCCTTCGGCATTTGAAGGCAGTGTACTGGGATCTATAGGGTGCCTCCACTCCACATGAAGATTCCATCGCCCGCTACTATCAGGAAGGGCGCGAAGCGAAGGGTAGTTCAGCGCGATAGGCTGCCTATCCCCGGCCGGAAATCTTCCCAAACTAGCTCCCGAAAGCTCCGTGCACGAATGCCATGTAGCGGGTAGACATGCCTGCTCCCGGTGGCTAGGTTCCAAACTATAGCCCCCTTGGGCTTTGCCTTTTGGGTGATGCCATGTTTGGCTATAGGTCCATTGGCCTAGAATCTGTCCTGAACTATGTTCCAATTCGATGCTGGCGTCGCCCGGCAAATCAATTTCCAGTGGCCACAGGATCGCCTCCGGAGGGAGCTGGGACCTGAGGACTTCGGGACCAATCACCACCGCTTGCCCGGCTGGGAGCCAGAGGGAGGCCAGAGGATAGCTCCTTTGATTGACCCTCAAAGTCCAGTCTGCCATGAGCTTTGGCCCCACACCGAGGATTTCACCTTCCAAAAAATCTACTGGAGGAGAAATCCCTGGAATTAAGGGTTGTGGATTCGAAAAGACTTCGGTCCATCGCCAGTCTATCCATGGCTGCAGGGCATGATTCGGCTTACTGACGACCCAAATGGAAGACCAGGTGAATTTATCTCGGCGGCTTGCCGAATATTGAGCCACCCAGCGCAATCTATGGATTGGAGGGACTAGGCTATCTGGCGGCGAGATCACCTCCCCCCAGGAAGCACTTCCCGGCGATGCATACCATCGAAGGTGATAGCGTTTGAACCGGTCGTAGGAGATTTCGATGAAAATCTCTGTCTGGCTGTAGTCCAAAACCCCAGCAGGACTGACGCAAAGAAGATTTTCCCCGCGTCCATCCACCCGAAAGAGCGCCAATTCATCTTGATTTGCCCCAATACGCAACTCCAGGTAGGAGGAGGAAGTAGCCTGGCATTGAAACAGGCTGTAATTCACAGAGGAAGGGTTAAAACCAAGGGTCAATTGAAAAGATACTTGCCAGTCCCCACTAAGAACACAAGAACGCTCTATAAAGCTCATTCCATCCATAGGTGCATCTAACTGGAGGGTATTTCCTTCCCAGCGAAAGTGGCCAAGATCGCCGCTGCATCGATTTGAATCGGCCCCAGTCCAGTCTATAAAAAAGGCCGAATCTTGCTGGGCTTTGACCAGGTGAGGGCAGAGGGTCGCCGCGAGGAACAACATTCCGAACAATCGCTGTAGGATCGCGGTCATAGTATAGAAACAGGCGCTAAAGGAATAGGGTATCATCGTGGTCATGGCTAGGTTACTTTTGTGCAGAATTACTAGTGCACTGTCAGTTATGCGTTTAGCCCTCGTTGGTGCCACCGGAATGGTGGGAGAAGTCATGCAAAGCATTTTGAAGGAACGAGGATTCCCTCTATCTGAATTTATTCCCGTGGCTTCCGCAAAATCAGCGGGCAAGACGCTCACATGGAATGGACAGCCCTATCTCGTGCGAACCCCAGAGGAAGCCTTGGCACTTCAGCCTGATGTGGCCCTTTTCTCCGCAGGAGGTGACACTTCACTCGAATGGGCCCCTCGATTTGCGGCGCAAGGCTGTTATGTCATTGATAATTCTTCAGCCTGGCGTATGGACCCTTCTATTCCTTTGGTCGTGCCTGAAGTCAATCCAGAGGCTTTGGACATGGATTCTCGCATCATAGCCAATCCAAACTGTTCCACCATTCAATTGGTTATGGTTCTCAAGCCGCTTCATCAACGCTTCCCTATCAAGCGCGTCATTGTGAGCACCTACCAAAGTGTTACAGGCACAGGTAAGGCCGCTGTCGACCAATTGGTTAATGAGCGTCAAGGGATCGAAGGAGCCACAGTATACCCCTATCCCATAGATAAAAATTGCATTCCTCACTGTGATGTCTTTTTAGACAACGATTACAGCAAAGAGGAAATGAAGCTCAGCCACGAGACCAAAAAAATTCTTTCAGATAACACGGTCCTGGTATCTGCCACAGCCGTAAGAGTTCCTGTTCAAGGAGGTCACTCCGAAGCCGTGAACATAGAATTTTCGGGCGAGCGCCCTTCGATGGAGGCTGTTCGTGCGTGCTTGAATGAATTCCCTGGCGTGACGGTTTTAGACAATCCTGCGGCCAACTCTTATCCCATGCCACGTTTTGCAGCGGGGCAAGACGACGTTTTTGTAGGCCGAATTCGCGAGGATCACAGCCATCCACGAGCAATGCATTGCTGGATTGTGGCAGATAACCTGCGCAAGGGTGCAGCTACCAATGCAGTCCAAATCGCCGAAGAATTAATCCGCCAAAAGAAACTTCAGGCGTGATTCTTGTTAAACAATAGAGCGATTCTCGCGTCTAAGTAAAAAATCCAATAGTGTGAAATACTACATTTTCTTTCTGTTTGCTTTCCTATTTGGGTCCAACACCAGTGCTTTTGCTCAAATGAGCATCCAGGGCCAAGTCGTTGACGGCCAATCCGGAGAGCCTGTAGTGGCCGCGGTAGTTTCGGCCCTGATTGGTGGCGGCCAAGGACAGCGTCCAACGCCGCAAGTGCTTGGTGTGACGAATACGGAAGGTCAATTCGAATTTTCCATTCCAGGGACGGCTCGCGGGGTATCCGTAGAGGCTTTTGGTTACAGCCTGAACAGACAACCATGGATTCCAGGAACGACGGATTTGGGTGTTATTCGTTTGGCTCTAGATGCCAATATTGAATTGGATGAAGCAGATGCAGTAGCCAAAGGGCCCGCTATGCTCAATGGACTTGATCGCAAAGTCTATGATGTCGCCGGGGATCTTCAAGTAGCCAGTGGCACCGGGACAGACATCCTGCGTCAAGTGCCCAACGTGACCATGGATATTGATGGTAATGTCGCCCTTCGTGGAGATGAAAATGTGACTATTCTGATTGATGGTCGCCCTGCTTCGCTCATGGGTTACCAAGGAACCAACGCATTTGACCGTCTTCCCGCGGGCTTGGTCGAACGCGTAGAAGTCATTACCAACCCGGGGGCCAAATTTGATGCATCAGGTACCGGCGGCATCATCAATATTGTGACCAAAAAGGGACGCACGATCCCCTTAAATGGCTCCATTCAGGCGGGAATTGGTACCCGCAACAAATACAATCTTGGTGGAAATGTGTCTATCCCCCTGGGCAACGTTCGCCTGAATGCAAGCATCGGCGGGGATGATCGACAAATGAGCTCGGGTGGCTATACGTATGGCACCTACCATTACACAGACTCCATCTATAACACCAGCGAAGAATCTACTGGTCTGCGCCAGAACGTGGGCACAAATGCCCGAATTGGCGTGGATTGGGAAATAGCGAAGAAACATGAAATCGGTTTCTCATTGGGATTCGATCAGGGCAGCGGAGTAGATTGGGATTCTGCCGTTTTTGTCAACACAGGAAAGGATGGGATTGGGGCAAATGCCATCCAATACACCCGAGAGACCAGTGCTCGCACTAATCAAAATATCTCGTTTCGTTATGAACGCAAGTTTTCCGACGAGAATAAAAAATGGACTATTGACCTCAATAACTCCTGGGGGGAAGACCATGATATTGAGGACAGTTATTTTACGGTAGACCCCAATTACCCGACGGCCTTTACCTACGGTGCCTACCTCCAACGATTCGATGTTCCAGGGAATTCGTCCCGTGGCAACATTCAAACCGACGTCGAATGGCCTCTCAATGAAAAAACCCGGGTCGATTTTGGCTGGAGGACCTCCATAAGTAACAATCTGGAAGTTCGAAATGCATCGCAGTTGCTCGAACCCGTGTCATCGACCTTTATCATGGATACGCTTAGAAGTTTTTTTACGGACATGTCCCAAATCACGCATGCCGGTTATGGAACCTTGGGCTATGTCTTTTCCCCTAAATGGAAAGGCCAAGTTGGCCTGCGCTACGAAGCCGCCTACATCGACATCGTATTGCGCGATAGTTCCATTCTAAACCGAACTTACCCTGGGCTGTTCCCGAGCGCTTATCTGACCTACAGCCCAAAACGTGGCCTGGACTTACAAGCCTCTTACTCGATGCGCGTAAACCGACCTGATGGCCGTTGGGGAGGTAGCCTCAATCCAAACATCGACTACTCTAACCCCAGCGGCTTGCGCAAGGGCAATCCAGATTTGAAGCCAGAATACACTCATTCAGTAGAGATGAGCGCTGTCCAATTTGGCAAATGGGGATCGGTATCTGGGTCTTTGTATGGTCGTCATACTTTGAACATGATGTCCCGCTATCTAGAAACCTTACCTAGTGGTGTTCTGATGATGACCTGGCTCAATTTCAACTCTAGGGATAACCTTGGTCTGAGCACCAATGCCATGTTGCGCTTCAACAAATCTATTCAGTTGCAGGCCTCAGCAGATGCTTTCTATTCGGTCATCAACGGTAGAAATATTGGTTCTAGCCTGATCCAAGGCGGATTTGGCTGGCAAGGCCGGAGTAATTTGATGCTCAACTTGCCCAAGGAGCAGCAGATTCAAATTACGTTTAATCAATGGGGTGCGGGTCCTACAGGACAAGGCTACCGGCAGGGTATTCAGTTTTGGGATTTGGGCTATAAGATTGACCTGATGGATAAACATTGGACCATCTCTGCACGTTTAAGTGATGTGTTTAATCAACGACGTTACCGTTACGATCAATTCACGCCAAGCATCGATGTAGAATTTATGCGTCGGCGTGAGAGCCGCATAGGCTTCCTTACCCTCCAATACAATTTCGGCAAGCAAGAAAGAAGCCGCGGGGGTCGTGGGGGACGCGGGGGCGCCCCAGCAGGTGGAATGGATATGGGTGGAGACCTTGGCTTATAATGTCTAGGATGATCCTGATATCCGCCTTTTGCTCCTTGACATTATTTTCATGCCAGGGAACCTCAAGTCAGTTAACTCCCATGCCTGAGGACTATATATCTTCTATTGATTCAACTATGGAAACAGCCATTTTAGCCAGCGGATGCTTTTGGGGCACCGAGTACTTTCTCAAGCGAATCGATGGGGTCGTCAGTACCACCGTCGGCTATACAGGCGGTTTTGTCGAAAATCCTACCTATGAGCAAGTATGCTCTAAGCGCACAGGTCATTATGAAGCCGCGGAAGTGATTTATGATCCAAGTAAAACGGATTACGAGACTGTTCTTCGAATGTTCTTCGAAACGCATGATCCTACCCAAGTCAATGGACAGGGACCAGACATCGGCCCACAGTATCGAAGTGCTGTTTTCTATCTAAACGAAGTTCAAAAAGCGACCGCTGAAAAGCTCATGGCATTGCTACGAGCAAAAGGCTATATGGTTGCCACAGAATTGCTGCCCGCATCGGTCTTTTATTCTGCAGAAAACTACCACCAAGACTACTATGACATTAAGGGAGGCAGCCCCTATTGCCATGGCTACCGAGCGCTGTTTTAATCGTTAGAATACTTGTTGAAAACTCCATCTAGCATGGATTCAAACTACATGCGTTCGAATGTATCTTGAGCACTCGATGCCGAATTTACACTATACTCTTGAGCGCCACATCTTCCACCTTCTTTTTCAAGAAGATAGTGTAGATGTGCCTGGCTTTGGTCGGCTTGAAGCTCAGCGTTTTGGTGCAGAAATTCAGCTGCAGTCAGGGCTGTTTCTTCCTCCGGCACGCCGTTTGAGTTTTAGCCCGGTGGCGGGGAAAAGTGAGGTGCTCATCAACCACCTTAGCCGTTTTGAAGGTTTACGCGCTGATGAAGCACGCAGTGCTATTGTCCATGAAGTCAATTCATGGAACCGCCAATTGCTTGAAGGAAAGCGCTTGCGTCTAGACGGCCTCGGCTCCTTCTCAAAAACTGGATTGCAATGGGTATTCCAAGCGTCCATTGAAGCAAACTTTTTACCGGAAGCTTATGGCTTGCCCATATTCCGAGTAACACCCCTTTCTCAGCGTCAAAGCCCCAGTCAACAGATTGCCGCCCCCTTGGCCCTTCCACAAGTTCGCCAACGCAGAGAACAGTGGTTAGCCCCTCTTCGCACGGCAGCGATGGTTACCGGCGTAATCACCCTTTTAGCTTTAGGTACCACTAAATCCGATTTTCGTGATTTCGCCCAAAATGCCTCCTTTCAGCTTCAATGGGACCACCTCACTGAGCAGGTTACATCGTGGTTAGACCGCGGCCCTGCAGTGGTAGCGGTAAAAGATGAATTCGGCGCTCAAGTCGCACCTGAAATCCCCTTCCTGCAAGAAGAACTGCCCTCAGCCATAGAAAGCAGTATTAACCCAGCAATTGAAAACGTTGTCCCTGCTCCAAATGAGCCAAGCAGCCCCGTAGCCAAGCCCAAACCTAGCGTGACCAGCGAATCGTACGCCTTGGTTGTTGGCGCTTTTTCTGACATTCAAAATGCCCGCCGTCTCGTTGCACAATTGAAAGAGGCAGGCTATCCAGCCAAGATGGTTTCGGGCAACGTCGGATTGACCAAAGTGGCCCTTCGTACTTATGCCAATCGCGATGCAGCTAATGCAGCAAAAGAAGAGGCTAAGACGGCCTTTCCAGCGGTATGGATTTATAGCGAATGAAGCAGAAACCCGCCTCAGAGTCCCTTTCCGTCATGACGGAAATAGTTCTTCCGAACGACACAAACAATTTGAATAATCTTTTTGGAGGCCAACTATTGAGTTGGATGGATCGTTGCGCGGCCATTTCGGCCCATCGACATTGCCGTCGGACTGTCGTTACCGCTACCGTGAATCACGTTTCCTTTAAGCAAGCCATTCCTCAAGGAGCCATTGTCACGATGGAGGCCAAGATTAGCCGCTCCTTCACTTCGTCTATGGAGATTTTTGTGGACGTCTTTACTGAAGACCAACGTGGAACCGGGGAACGCACAAAATGCAATGAGGCGATTTACACCTTTGTCGCTGTAGATCAATTAGGAAATCCAATTGAGGTTCCTTCTGTGCTTGCGATAAGTGACCTCGAAAAAACCCGATTCGATGGAGCCCTTCGTCGACGCCAATTGGCTTTAATTCTTTCAGGAAAGATGAAACCCGAAGATGCCACGGAGTTGAAGGCCCTTTTCTTTCCTCCAGCCTAAGGGCTATTGGCCTCCCCAGAAGGAGCTAGAAAATGCCGCAGCCAGAAGGCTGATATCTAACAGACGGATCATCCAACTTTTTTTCATGTAGGACTGTAGGTTCACCATATGAGGTGCTGCAAATACCACTAGAATTGCCGCCGCATTAGATTCTGGCCCCTGCCAGGTATATAATGAGAGCGCCCAAAGAATTCCAATCCAACTCAGCATTAAGCCTCTACGCTTGGCCTTTTTAGCACTCGTTTGAGCCCGAAAAGTCTCTCCCAAGGCAAGCACGAGCCAAATCCCAATTACCCACCATCCCAGCGAGGGCCATTCGTTCACGCCCCAAAATGAATTTAAAGGGACGAAATAGGAGCCTATACTTTGGTTCGTTAGCCCCAAAATGAGGAAGAATATGGTTACGCCAATGGCCCATGCCGCCACAATCTGACCATAAATCTTCGCTGATTGTCGTGGATTCTCATTTCGAAGGGCCCACAACGCGGGAAATACTGCGGACCACCATGCGAGTGAGAAGAGTCCAAGCGACGCAGAATAAAGTCCCAAGTTAGTTCTAGCAATGAGGCCGTTTTTGCGCTCATCTCCTAATTCATAGGCCATCGCCAACCACACCGAAACGATGACACTCGTCCCAACCGACCCCAATGAGATGCCGTTTGGATGGGTGGCCATAAGCAAGACAAACCAATACCAGCCTAACACGTAATTCCTACTGAGATAGCCACTTCGGTAGACCAAAACTACGTTGATAAACCAAGCAGCTAGACCAGTGCAGGCAGGAACCAGCCAGCGTGAAACCTGATTAATTTCGGACGCCGCGAAAAAGAAATTAAACACCGCAGTGAGTCCTGCCGTTCCCGCAAAGAGAACCACCGCAATGCCCGGGTGAGGATTTCTGAAAATATGACTTGCTTGGCGCACGCTATAGTGTAAATTTGCTCAAAATTAATTGGACTCTTATGCCCCTCCGTTCGTTTTTTGAAGGCCTTGGTGATTTTCTTGAGTGGACCTTCCAACTTCTTCCCTTTATAGGCAATGCAGCCAACTACGTATTCATGGCAACTATTGCTGGATTAGGGATTTACTGGATTATCCAAATGCGCAAGCACCAGAAAACGGGCGAAAATTAATCGTCTCCATTCGATCAATGGTCTAAAGCCGCCTTCTTACAGGCGGCTTTTTTATTACCCTGCAGCGGTCTTTATTGCAATCCAAGATCTACCCCAATGTCATTTCGACGGTAGGCTCCATCAAATTGGATTTGATCCAATCGCTCATAGGCTTTGGCTAAGGCCTCACTTGGATCCGCGGCCATTCCTGTAGCGCAAAGGACACGGCCCCCATGACTGAGAATCTGCCCTTGTTCCTCCTTCGTTCCCGCTTGAAAAATCAAGACCCCTTCCACTTCGTTGTCTAGCCCGCTAATTGGTTTTCCTTTTTCATACGCTTCAGGATAGCCCCCGGAGACTTGCATCACGGCACAGGCGGACATCGCCGACTGGGCCATTGGGCGAGTGAGCAATTTCTTCGAAGCGGCATCGATAAATAAAGGGATGAGATCTTCATCCACTCTCGGTATCACTACTTCCGTTTCTGGATCCCCCATGCGGCAATTGTATTCAATCACTTTTATCCCTTTGGCGGTGTGAATCAAGCCGAAGAAAATAAAGCCAACATAGTCTAATTTTTCATGCGCCAATCCACGAATGGTAGGGACAATGATTTTGGATAATACCTCCTTTTTTACCGCAGCATTCATAAAGGGGACAGGGGAAACTGCCCCCATGCCTCCGGTATTAAGCCCTTGATCTCCTTCTCCAATGCGTTTGTAATCCTTCGCTTCAGGCATGAGCATAAAGTCCTTCCCATCCGTCAATACAAAGACGGAGAACTCAATGCCCTCGAGAAACTCCTCTACAACGACACGGGATGACGCCGCGCCAAATTTGGCTTGCCCTAGCATCGCGTCCATTTCATGCAAAGCATCCGCCAGATTGTCCAAAATCAACACCCCCTTGCCTGCCGCCAATCCATCGGCTTTGAGAACATAGGGGCCGTCAATGGTGCTGAGGTAGTCCTTCCCCTCGTCTAGTTGGTCGGCTGTAAACGTTCGATGGGCTGCCGTAGGAATGCCATGGCGGCGCATAAATTCTTTCGAGAAATCTTTTGACCCTTCTAGCTGGGCTGCTTCTTTCTTGGGGCCAATCACATGGATGTGTGATAGTTCCGGGCTTTCTGAAAAATAGTCCGCCAAGCCATCCACTAGCGGATCCTCTGGGCCGATCACCACCATATGGATGTTCTCCGCGGTGCAAAAATGTGCTAGGGCATGGCGGTCTTTCCAATCTACTGAAACACAGTTCCCATAGGCCTTCATTCCTGGATTTCCTGGAGCGATAAATAGGCTTTCCACCATGGGCGATTGAGCCATTTTCCATGCTAGAGCAGATTCACGGCCACCAGAGCCAAGGAGTAATACATTCATTTTCGTAGGATTTGATGCCAAAAGTACAACCCTGTAATTGCTTGATCCGGTTGTAAACGATTATAAACGTTTAAATCAAATCCCCTTGGCCTCTTGGCCTTGCATCGAAAGCCCTTCGTACCTTCTCCCCATGGAATCCATACACCTAAGTACCCTGGATATAAGCATCATTGTATCGGCATTAGCCGGGATAATCGCTCTTGGCCTTTGGGCAGGCCGTTCAACCGAAAAATCTTTGGAAGGCTACTTCCTTGGCGGTCGAAACTTGCCTTGGGCATTAGCAGGGCTTTCCATGGTGGCAACCACATTCGCGGCGGACACCCCGCTTGCTGTAACAGAGATTGTCGCAATGGACGGGATAAGCGGAAACTGGCTTTGGTGGAATTTGCTTGCGGGCGGCATGCTCACGGCGGTGGTCTTTGCGCCATTGTGGCGCCGCGCCGGTGTTGTCACCGAAGCCGAACTCATCGAGCTACGTTACCATGGAAAACCTGCTTTATGGCTTCGGGTTTTTCGTGCACTTTACTTGGGTCTTTTCATTAATCTCTTAATCCTAGGCTGGGTGCATGTTGCCATGACCTCTGTCCTCGAAGGACTCTTTGGGCTGCCTCCATCCACCGCCTTTTGGCTCACCACCGGCTTGACTGTTTTGGTTGCTATGTACGCGGCCAGCAGCGGCCTTTTTGGTGTTGTATTGACCGATGCGGTCCAGTTTGTGCTTGCTATGGCGGGTTCAATCGCTCTGGCGGTATTCGTCATTCAATCTCCCGAAGTAGGCGGCTTAGAAGGCTTACAGGCTGCTTTACCCGCTTCCAGTTTGGACTTTTTTCCGCGTATTGACTCTACTGGCAGCGGCACTGGCTTGGCGATCGGTGTAGGGGCCTTCTTTGCCTATTTCGGGATGATGTGGTGGAGTGCTTGGTACCCGGGTGCAGAGCCTGGCGGTGGCGGCTATATAGCCCAGCGTGTCATGAGTACAAAAGATGAATCCCATGCCGTGGGTGCGACGCTCTTTTTCAATTTTGCCCATTATGCCCTGCGCCCTTGGCCCTGGATATTAGTTGGACTGGCAGCGATTACCCTGTTTCAGCTACCCAATCAGGTGCCTGTCGAGTTGCAGTCCGCATTGTCGGAAGTTCAAGCCATGGAGGGATATCAGCCCAAATGGCTCGTGGGAGAGGCCGCACCGAAGGATCTTCCCTCGGCCACAAAAGTACTCGTCGTTCGCGAAGGTTTGCGTCAGGCTGCCCAGGATAGCCCTGCCCTTGCGGAGGCCCTCAAATATCACATAGACCCTCGATTCGGCTATATTTTTGCCATGAAGCACTACCTCCCCGCTGGATGGATGGGCCTGATGCTCGTGGCCTTCTTTAGTGCCTACATGAGTACGATTTCTACTCAGCTTAATTGGGGCGCTTCCTATCTCATGAATGACGTTTGGTTGCGCTTGGCAAAGGATACGCCTTCCGGCCGGATCATTGTTCGAAGAAGCTTTGGTTTGGTTCTGGTACTGGCTGCCATAAGCTTGATCGTATCGACCCAAATTCACAGTATCAAAAGCGTCTGGCTCTTTATCATGGAATGTGGGGCAGGCCTTGGACTTGTGCTGATCCTCCGGTGGTTTTGGGGGCGCATCAATGCCTATGTCGAGATTACCGCCACCTTAGCCCCTTTTCTTGGCTACACTTTGGCGCGAAGTGAATGGCTGTCCGAAAATCTGAGCACCTTCCCAAATTCGTTCTTTTTTACCGTCGGCTTTACCACTTTGGCTTGGCTGACCGTCCTTTTTCTCACCAAACCTTCCGAGGCTTGGCCCGGATTTAAGGAGCGTATTTATGCCAAAGGATTGACCTCCCTTCGCGTACTTCTTGCTAGATGGATACTCGCCGTGGTAGCCGCATATAGCCTCTTATTTTCTCTCGGTAGTTTCTTGTTGCACGCGAGTACTGAATGGCTTTGGTACGGGCTTTCCTTCCTAATTTCAGGGCTTCTACTCTTGCTTAGCTTCCGAATTAAGACGCTTTCACGGATGTTGAAGGGTTGAAGGGTTGAAGGGTATGAGATTTGAACCAAAGCTTGGTTTTGATGTTTTATCCAAATGGAAAAACAGAACGTATGACGAGCGCCCTAATTCTCACCAGCCTCCTACACCTGGCGGCTCTAGATAGCGTTTGCACCATTCAGGCGGCCCCAAGTGTGGAGCACTTTGAGGACTCTGCCTGGCAAATTGGTGCTGTGATTTTTAGCGACCCTGGAGAACTTGATCCATGCTGGTCGAGGACAGATACTGCCGGATATTATTGGACGCCCTATGTTGGAATTACTTCCGGCGGTTTTTCAGGGCCTTACAATGGAGTAGGTGGCTCTGGGAAATACCTCTACACCTCCCCAACGGGTCCTGGTCCCTCCAGCACCTCGTTGATTACTCCACGCTATTATGTGGCCTCTTTAGATACTCCTGCGATCGAGTTTTACACACATATTCTCGCTTTTCCCTCCTCTAATTTTCAGTCTTTCGTGGTAGCCGCGGATACGGGGAGTGGATGGTTTCCTCTTCAAACGTTTACCTCCTCTACGCAGACGACCAAGTTGTCCCCATGGGATAGACATGTCCTATACTTAAATCCCTTCCGAGCGGACACGATGCAGTTCAAATTCACTGTGAATCGCTCCCTGAACGCCTTTCTCAAGGTGGGTTTGGATGAATTCTCGATAAAGGACAGCACTTGCACCGCCATCTTCTCTCCTTTTACCTATTCTGGCACAGGTCTGACGCGATCATTTTCATGTACCAATCCAAAGCCAAACTACTCCTATCAATGGCTTTTTGGCGATGGCAGCTCCAGTCAATCACTTAATCCCACTCATAGTTATTCCAGTACTGGATCCTTTACCATTACCCTCGTGACAGCATCCGAATGTGGCCGAATTGATTCGAGTCAAGCCACGATCCAAGTATGCAATTCGATTCAACCCTCCATTCTCACCACCATCAATGGCAATACGGTGTCATTTAACTCGCAAGGACAGGGCATAGCCAGCGCCTATTGGTCATTTGGTGATGGGGGTTCATCTACGTTGCTGAATCCGGTTCATACCTATTCAAACACCGGTGCTTTTGCGGTCCAGCTTGTCGTGACCAATAGCTGCGGTGAAACCTTTATAAGCTATGAAACAGTCATCTTATGCTCTGAGCTAAGTCCACAGTTCACCGCACAAGTAATTTCGACCAATGCTCAAGGAATGACTGTTCAGTTTGATGGCTCATACAGTTTAGGCAATATCGCCTCCTACCAATGGAACTTTGGAGACAACAGCACAGGTACTGGACTTGCGCCTTTGAAAACCTACGCCACGCCTGGATTTTCGTATATCGTCACCCTCACCACTTTGGATGACTGCAGTCAAGACTCAAGTATTTCAAAGCCTCTGACCCAAGTGTCCTTAACGGATACCCAAACCAATGACCTCCTCCTCTACCCAAACCCGGCTGAAGTCTATGTCTTCCTTACTGAGCCACCTGGAGATTCCTTCATGTCGGCTTCTCTTTTTCTGCCGAACGGCATGTGCGTTGACACCTACCCTTCGGGAACTCAAATGTTGGACATTCGGCATCTGCCCCCTGGACTATACTACCTTGTTCTCACATACCCCATGAAGGTTGCTACATTGCCCTTGCTTATTTCTCCCCCTTAAGAACCAATTCTTCGAACCGAATACAGGAAAAAAAACCCCCCGCACTTTCGTGCGAGGGGTTCAATCATCAAGTGGAGAATATCGGAGTCGAACCGATGACCTCTTGCGTGCAAGGCAAGCGCTCTAGCCAGCTGAGCTAATTCCCCTTGAGCGGAGAAGAAGGGATTCGAACCCCTGGTACGTTTCCGTACGCTGGTTTTCAAGACCAGTGCATTCGACCACTCTGCCACTTCTCCGTTGAGGCGTTACCCTTTGAGTAACTCCTTTCCGTTTACATCCGACTCAATCGTTTCAACATCAGCACCATACTCCTTACCGAAGTTTGCCGCTAGTGTTTCTAACTTGTCAGTTGCGTTGGCTAGTAGCTCAACAAGATTATCAATTTCCTCAGTATGTTGGGGATGCTCACCTATTGCAACAGGCGATTCAAAGTAAATAGACAAACGGGCTCGTGCGTCCATTATGTCTGCGGTGTACTTAGCTTCTAATGCTTGATACAATCGTCTTGAAATTTTGTAGTTCATATTGTTATATTAAGATTACTATGTATAAATATTAAAATTATATTAATTAACACAATAAGTGTTCCCAATAGGACTCGAACCTATGACCTAATCATTATGAGTGATTTGCTCTAACCAACTGAGCTATGAGAACAATGGTGAACCCGGTAGGATTCGAACCTACGACCGTCGCCTTAGAAGGGCGATGCTCTATCCAGCTGAGCTACGAGTCCATATTTAGTACCGAAGGTGGGGCTCGAACCCACACGAACATTACTGCTCAAGGGATTTTAAGTCCCTCGTGTCTACCTATTCCACCACTTCGGCAATCGAACAGTACTAATATACGATAGGATTATTTAAAATCCAAATGGTATATGTTAATAAAGTGTTAAGTTAGTATGTCTTAAGTTGGGTATCAATTCGGTCTACTATTTTCTGATGTTTGTTTAGACCTTCATCAGTTAGTAGATTTTTAATATCATTCAATAACCCACCAATTTTTTGTTTTGATTTCTTTTTAGCTATTGTAATGTTCTTGTGTTGTACTTTATATAAGTGAAACGCTATTGGGTCTAAGTTAAATAACTTATCTTCGTATTTAGATATGCGACTATCAACTGTTCTATTGTTTGTTTCGTTGTAGTGCGGTACATATCCCTTGTAGAGTTCATCTAACCTTCCTGTTAGATATTGTATTTCCATCATTTTGTGGATGGTTGCGTAATCAATTTCCATTATTCTTTTTTTTATATTCTTCAGTTCCGATGTAGTATTCAAATTGCTTAGTGTGTTTACCAATGTCCTCGGTCATAGAGTTCCACTCTTCAGATAGTTGTTCAATATAATCCTCTTGAGGGGTTATCATATTTAAGAATGGCGGAAATTCTTTTAAAACATCTTCTCTTTCATGAGGAGCGTATGTAGACCCAAGGAATTCATCGGTGGGTAACAACCTCATATTGAAGTTAGTATCAAGGAGTTTCTTTATACCACTTCTACTCATACAATATGCGTGGGTGTTGTAACGGAAACATGGTATCATCCAAGTATCATTATAGGGAACGTCCTTACTCTTATGATTCATTTTAGTACTACCTAAATAGAACCCATCCACATTATCATCGAATGTGTTTAAATCTAAATCATTACAACTCCGTAGTCGTTTAAAGTCTTCTTCTAAAAAAAGTACCCACTCGTGTCCTTCGTCATACGCTTGTCTCCACGCGTTCCAATGACTCATTGAACAACCAACCTCACCATCGGTCATAGGACGACACCACCAATCCATATGACGTTCACTTTGTGGAAGTTCCCACTTGTCCCAACACTTAAACGGAACATCGGTGTTTCTACCGACAACCCCATGTTTAATCTCATAGGGGACTTCGTAAGGTAAATCTAATTCAGATAACTTATTGGTAATCGTATCGATGTCCATACGGATATTCAATACAAATATTTTATTAATCGTTCTTAACATCTACACTATATATTTTATTAAATGATTCTACACTCAACATCTTCCTTTTACTAAAGAGTTTTATAGCACCTTCTTCAGTACGTGCTTTTGTAGTCCCTATTGCTTCTTTAGTTTTGTCGTTGGTAATGTAAAAGTAGTATATCATTTTATCTCTATGTTTTTATCAGTTAATCAATCGTGTGTTTTTTAAAATATTTTCGTGTGAAAAGGAAGCTGACGCTTCCTTGCTTTATTCGCTTATCACCTTAATGCTTTCTCAATGTCTCTATAAATGCCTTGATGAAGTGATACCAAAATATAGATACCGATATCGGCCATGTAAGTAATGATATAACTCTTTGCTCCATACTCCAAGGATATCCTCTGTGCTTCACACCCTTTCGTACCGTCCAATCCATTATTATCTCGACAACGAACAGATTGACAGCCCCAACAAGTAGGTAGAGTGATATTTGTTTAATTATTTCCATAGTTCATACTCTTCTTTTGTTAATATGTCGACTCGTTCATTGTCCCAATGCTGAGAGGGTATCTCTTCTATATGGGTATTGATGTAATACTCTGAAAGTATATCGGATAGTTCTTTATCTCCTAACCTTTGTAACTTACGTTCATTAATATATATCTGAGGATAGTCTAAATAGTATACCTCTAAGTTATCTAATGATACTGAAAACTTCTTTGAAGTTCTATTTGCATCTTCCCTGTTGAAGTGTATGACTCCGTATAATACTGAGGAATCTTTGATATCACCAAAATTTACCATAGTTGATACCATTTTTTTTTGATGGGTGTTTCTATCTCATCGATAATCCACTTCAATCTTTCACTTGCCATCATAGGACAATCCGAATCACACAATTCTTTTATAGACTTTAAGTCTTTTAATATAAGTTCTTTATTCATCACCTTCTAATGCTTGAGTAATTTGTGTATATGCTATTTGAAATGAATCTACTTTCTTTATTGTATTATCATCTTCTCTTAACTTAGCAGCTAATTGCATCACTTCAAGTCTAATACCATAAGCAGCTGCTTCAAACAATATCTCTTCTATATGTTCTTCGTTACTCATACTCATGACGTAAATAGATTATAGATTATTAAAGATACAATAAAGATAGCCCCAGCAATTATAGTTACCTGCATCGCAGCTTCTGTGCTTTCAACCTGCTTCTTACTTCTACCTTGTCTATACTTTATATCATCTTCCATAGATGACTTCTTTCTTAAGTATTCTTTTCCGTTGTTTGCAAAATGATTCATATTATTCGTAGTGTTTATCCAACAAGAGTTTAGCGACCTCTTCGCTAATCATGTTTTCATTATATAGTTTCCAAATTAATTTACTCATGTCTAATTACTTAATGGTGCTTTAATAGTAGGATGTGATTGATAATCTTTTAGCTCAAAATCAAACTCTCCATTTAATATATCTACATTACTTAATGTAAGTGTAGGTAGGTCTTCATACCCTACTCTATTCATTTGTTCTTTAGCTTGGTCTAAGTGATTATTATATAGATGAACGTCACCAAGGTTTCCGATAAGGTTACCTGGCGTATATCCAGTCTCTTCACACAATAGTAATAATAGTAATCCATAAGATGCGATGTTGAATGGTAGTCCTAAGAACGTATCAACACTTCTTTGATTCCACATAAGCGATAATACTCCATCTGAAACATTACATTGGAATCCGTAGTGACATGGTGGTAACGTCATCTGGTCTAATTCAGAAACATTCCAAGCCGATACCATATGTCTTCGTGAATCAGGGTTATTTTTTAACCCATCGATGAGGTTCTTCATCTGGTCGATACCTGGATGAATAGTCTTGGTCTCATTTAGTATGTGGTTTGTTTGACGATGAGAGCCCCAACTTCTCCATTGTTTTCCGTAGATAGGGCCTAACTCACCATCTTCTCTCCCACTCTTCTCGTAATCACCATCCCATATGTGACAATTATTATCATGAAGATATTTTATATTAGTATCCCCCTTTAAGAACCACTTCAATTCAGTAGCGATAGTCTTTAGAGGCATTTTCTTAGTTGTAAGTAAAGGAAATCCATCACACATACAATGTCTGATTTGTGCACCGAAGATTGATTTGGTACCTGTACCAGTTCGGTCTGATTTGTCTGCTCCGAGTTGAACAATCAAATCTAATAGGTTTAAATAACGACTGTCTAGTCTATTCATTGTAACTAAGTTTGATATTGTTTAATACAATATACGAAATTTAATTCATATATCCTAATTAATTTTATCTTTTTCTTCTATTGGCATTTCATTCTCGTCATATGTTGGGGCGTTGAGTAGTTCACAACCTATCCACATCCATACTCCGATAAAGACAAATGACCCAATAATAAATAACGTGTTCATCTTAATTCTTTTTTCGGGTTTGTTTTCGGAATATAGACAGTGGAATTGATATTGATAAACTTCCCATAGATGTAGCGAGTACATCTCTCCCATCAAACATATTGTTTTTCTGAGTTGAGTCTAATGTTTCTTTTGCTATTCCAGCAGCGAGTCCCATTCCAATGGAAATAAAAAGGGCCTTCCTTTTGTTTCCGTATTTTCTTAAAGCCCATTCATAGGTAATGCCGGTAACAACAGCCCCAGCAGCGAAGTGATATTGTTTATCTTTTTCTTGGAGTATGAATTGATTATTGTTATAGAACTGACCAGAACAATAGCTGGAAATAGATAACAACAATATAAGGTAAAACGTTTTCACTAAGACTCTCCATGATGGTTTCTATATATAATTAGTCTTGATATACAAGTTTAGCTTTTAATTGTTCAATTAATTTCTTCTCGTTAACTCCCCAATGACCATGTATACTCTTCGACCCAGTCGATTTAGATTTAAGGTAAGGGATAACATCTGTTGTAGGTACTTGGTATATCTTCTTAAGTGTAACACCATCTCTGATAGCGAAGTACATATCTTCAGTCTCAGCGTACCCTTTTATTTTATTCTCAGATAACCAATGAAATTGAAACGAACCCTTGCCTGATTTAGACCTTTCGTTTATAGCCTTGTATTCAACAGGCCTTTTCTTATTGGTATCATATGCGTCACCACCTTGTGTGTTGTTACCATACTCATGACCTAACTTGTCAGCGATGAACAACTCTATGAACCTCTCGTTATAGAATATGTTCTCAAGACCCAATTCGTTCTTAGCGATTTGTTGAGCCTCTTCCAAAAGTTTTTGTATCTTACTAACTGATGTCATTGGAGTGAGTTCTAAATCCCATAATAGGTTTGTGACCATTTACTTTGTGTACTCTCGATTGGATTAAATCCTTTGAGAAATTCAATGCCTCTAAATCTTCTGAGGTCTTTACCCATTCAACGAATAGGTGTGTAAGTAATTTGCTCTTCAGCTTTTTAACTATATTCATTTTTTATTTATTTAAATTAGTACATACAAGTTACAGTGTCGTAGTCTTCAACTGATAGGGAGTCCCACCAATCTTTTGCTACCTCTTCTTCTTCGATTGAGATACTAAACTCTTTATCATAACTTCCATCCGAGTTCTGAGGATAGATACACATACTTGAAGTGTCAAATACACTTCCTACCGATTCTAATACTATTAACATAATTTTTAATTTTAATTAAACAATACCCATTCTTTTTCTTCTGCTATTGCAGCAACCTCGTATGGATGGGTGACATAATCGTGACCATACTGAGAGTAATATCTTTTAAACCATATTGGTGATTGTAAGTGATGTTGGTATTCGTGAACCAATGTCTCGATAACCATTTGTCTACTTTTCATCTGAGGATAGTAGATACTGATTTCGTTTAACATAGAACAATACTCAGCGTGACAACTATCTTCATCACCTTCCATACCTTCTTCACCACTATACTTCTCATATATGTTTCGGTGAAGTTCTACATAAGGAGTACACTCTTGGAACTTAGATATTCCATAGTGTTTCTCTATCTTAGGATAAACCTCGTTTACTATTTCTTGAACTTCTTGTTTACTTAACGTGTTTTTCATATCACTCATAATTACAGTACTAATATAAGGATAAAAAACGTAACTACCAAATTTCTAATGTTAAATTTATGTTAAATTTATTAACAAGTTATTAACAATCAATTTCCTCGTTTTCTACTTACCGACCCATTTGAACGGCTGGGTGGTGATGAGGTTCTTGGTGGAGTCGTGTTTATACTTCGTGTATTAGTGTTTGGACGACTGTTGTTATTATTCCTAATATTGTTATTAAAATTAGGTCTGTTATTATTATTGTTATTATTATTAATCTCAGGTCTACTATAACCTCTTGGTTTAGAGTTGTTTATGACACGAGGTTTATTTCTAATAATAATAGTGTTTGTATTATTGTTTGTATTAGTATTGTTTCTGATAATTCGTGGACGTGAGTTATTTGTATTAATAACAACTCTATCTTTTATTACGTTAGTTCTATTACCAACTACAACATTGTTTGAACCTCTTCTACCACTATGATAAGAATAACGTCCACCATAGTAGTTGTTGTTATCCCACCATCCATTATGATAACCATTCCAAGTATTACCCCAGCCATAGTAACCATTGTTCCAACCATAGTAATTATTATATCCCCATCTATCATATCCAAATGGTGACCATCTGTGTGGAGTAAAATATGGATAACCCCATACCCAATCATTCCACATCATATCTCTACTCATGTAGGACGTACCCCACATATTGAAACCATATGGATTATAGAAGTTATACCTATTACCTAATATCCGATTATTCCAATCGAATGAACGAGGTTGGGTCAACGCATATTGTGCATAGTTGTATCTAAACGTGAAGTCTGTTCTGAGTAACCTATCGAACTGACCTTGTGATTTAATCACTGTGACCTCTATCTCGTTTCCGTTGGAATCGTAGATGGGGTCGTGGTTTAATGTTGATACTTGGAATGTCGCACAACTTGTCGTGAGTAGTACGAATGATAATAGTAATAGAATGTTTTTCATAATATATCTTTCTGTGTTGTATATAAATAGTAAAAAAAGTGACATGAAAATTAATTAGCTAAATACCAGAGTATATAACAACACTAATAACAATACCACTATATGTAAAGATAATGAAGATATCTATACACATACATAGGTATATACATAGATAACCTCAAAATCTATACCGAACCCCTAACTCAGTTTAACCTTAATCCCTTTAAGTGTATTCTCATACCCTTTAGGATACCTTCCAAATCTCCAAGAACAATAAGATAGGGCTTCCTTAACCTCAAGGGCTGTTATCTTACCACTCATTTTGATAAACTCAATAGACTTTTTCTTTGGTACATAATTTAAACTGATTCCTTTTAACATATATTAGATTTTAATTCTGCCTCTCAGTTATAGGGAGAGAGACTTAACCCTTATTACCTTACTAATGTACGACAATTACTTCAGACTGCCAAACATTATACGACTTATTTTAAAAAGTTATTAACAATTCCCCAATTAGCTAATAGAAAAGTAGCTGTATATGGGTAATCCCATCTCAGAGGGGACTTTCTCCCCAGTCAAAAAAACCGGGGTCGGTATGAGAACGTACCACAGCTCCCCGTAACTAATTGATTGCTAGAGGTTTACATTTAAATGCCCCCCACCCCCCTTTGGGAATCGGAGAACCTCATCACCTCGCTAGCGCTCGGTTGGGTTATTCTAACCCAGCATATTAGGGCCTGTCTCCCACTCACGCCCGATGAAGTAATCCAACTTGCGATGAGCTGAATCTACCCCTCGAAGGTTATTTGCCTCTACGGCTTCATTTAACTTGGTTGTCCAATACTGAATCTTATTCCAGTATCCATTAGTATACTTAGCCTTGTCGCTGTATACCCCTGTATTCTTACTATTTGCCATATATTACTTATTTAGCTATTATTTATTTATATCACTTTTTATTTCACCCAATCGTATCGAGCCGTTACACCCCCATTGAGCTTGGATACTCGTTTCATATCATAGGGTAACGTACTCCCTCAACTGCTTTGAGCCTGCTTTTGGATTTTGAAAGGGAACTCCTTAGTTCATTCCTCGCAGTATTCCCCCCAAAACCTCATCAACAGTACTAAGATAAGGATAATATTCCACATATCCAAGCTTTTTATGTTAAATTTATGTTAAATTATCAACAATTAGCTGTTAATATCTCTGCTTGGGGACTTTTTTAGGACAGTACCCCCCTACAATATACAAAAAATATTTGAATTGCACAAGTTTTTAGCCATAAACTTATCAACACCCCATTGTTAATAACTTTTTAGGCGTTACATATGTAAACAATTACGTCAATTTGTCAGGGTTTTAGGCTAAAATAGTTACATTTGTAACACAAAATAGTTATCAACAAAGGGCTGTTAATAACTTTCCCAGTAAAAATTTTGCTTTCCGCAAAGACATGGACAAGACCCGCTACTTATTATTGGTAAATTATTATCCCTGAAGAATACTACGAAGTGTTTGTGTTAATTGTGGGAAAAGTGAATGATTTTAGCAATATCTCCCCTAGCCCACTCCCTATATGGGTTCTTTAAATACGATAAACTCTCTTTTAATAAGGAATAAAGAGAGGCTTGTTTGCCAGAAAGTGGGAAATAGTGGTAAAAAGAGGGAAAAAAGAGGGGTTTAAGGCACGGATTCCCTCAACTCGTTGTAGGGATTCCTTTATTTGTCCATATAGTGGAAGAGTCTATTCATGACTATGTAGAATAGGACAAGGATAAGGATAGACTTGATATAAACCATACTCCTATAAGTATATAAAATTTGGTGGTAATTGAGGGTTTTTCAGCTATCCGTAGGTGGAATGAGCTAGAATAATTTGTGTAACCTATGAAGGGTTATCCTACTATGATGGTTCTACCCATGTTGTAGGTTTCTATCATATACTGAAAGTCGTGTTCATCTAAGAAGTCCCATACTAACTCTTTCATTATCTCTGAATCTCCTGTTAGTATTTGTGTGTTTAGATAACCTTTCTTTCCGTTAAGAAGTTTTTTCTCAAGGAGTGGTATAACCTTATGATGTCTTATACCATGTAAATCTATTGTGTTTCTATTTAAGTTTCTTTTACTCATAATTATTCCTTCGGATTCCACTCATCATTAAAGTATCTATCCACACTTGGCCCTACGGGCCCATCCCCACTTTTTTGGGGAGTATGGTATTTCTCTACCTTTGAATCGAACTGATAAGCTTGGAATGAAATTGTTTCCAATTGGGTACGATAACTCATATACATAGGATGTGTTTGAAGAATTTTCTTCAACCCCTCATCGGTGTGTATTGTAATGTTATCTTCGTTATCTATTGTGATTGATTTTAATATCATTTTCGTGACCTTGCTTTAGTTTCATTAACCTTCCATTTCTTACAATACCTCTCTACGAAGTTTCCTATACCCATATCCTTTATATCGCTACCAATGGGAATAATCTTAGAACGAGCCGAATTAACTTTGTCTATATGATAAGGTATTAGTGTTACCCTCACCTTTGAACATCTCGGTGGTATATAAGCAACTGTGGTCTGATTTGTATTTTCCATATAACTGATTTTTAACCATCCATAACTGTATTAGAAATAATTTGGGATACTTTCCAAATTTTTCTTGACACACGTTATCGAACGTTTCTCGTGGGTCGATGTATCTTATGAGTCTTGATTAGATGTTAAGTCTTGAGTAATATCTTCTTCGGTAAGGTCAAATTTAATGTTTTTGAATTCATGTTTATATACGAATGGTCGTTGTGCATTTTGTACGAACCACATTCCTGCATCTGATAGAGATTCTACGATTGAACTTGATGATGGGGTATTAACTTCTTTTTTGTTTTTGTTTCCAACTTGTTTAAACTGCGTCACTGTGTTTCCTTTTCTTTCTTTCTTAAAAATAATGAATAACTTCTTCTTACTATATATACTATTTCTGTGCTTATAGGAGTTAATTTATATGATTTAATTTCACTCATATCTATAAATTTTACCTTCTGATGTACATTTAACTTGGGTTTACCACTTTTGAATCGTAAAAGGAACGGATATGTATCTACTCCATTGATTTCTCTATTTGGTATTTCATAGTAAGCCTCAACGTCAATATCCAACTCTTCTTTCCATTCTCTGATAATAGCATCGTAGGAAGTTTCTCCTTCATCTATCTTACCACCTGGTAATTCCCAATAACCCCCATATGAGCTATTTTCGTCTAAGCGTTGTCCAATAAGGAATTTCTCTTCATCAAATAGAAGTCCAACTACTACCTTCATGTATATCATCCTGTTCTATACCTAATGAATAATAGTCCATTGGTACATTGTATTTATTACATAACTTTACCATAGCTTCTGTAGCGTGAATCATAGCATCTGTTCTTGTACACCACATAAGTTTAGCCATTATATTTTCTGGAAAGAAATCTGAGGTTGAACTCGGACTCCAATCACTTTTACCTAATTTAATTCCCATATGTTCCATTTATTAAATGTAGTACCCATGCAATCAATCCGTTGATTTGTAACAGTACTAAGTTCCATTGTTTACGAGAAAATGTTTGTATTAATACACATATAAATCCTGATATGAATAACCATGGATTTAATGTCCATTGCCCTGCTACTAAGAATCCTGCTCCCATATATCCAATCCTACTAGCTAATCTTTCTATTGGTCTGAGTTTTCTTTCTCGAACCATTGAGTGTAATACTTTCCTTCTCCAAGCTTTTCCTAACATCTTACTCTTCTCTAAAATCTCCAAAGTCCACTCCCTTCACATTTTTATTAGGGAATACAAATCTCCATTTATGTTTACCTGCCCATATAATCTTCTCAAATCCACTTGGAATTAGAGCACCATCTTGACCTCGTTCTTCGTAATCAAATATAATGGTTATTTGTACATTGACCTCTTCAAATACTTTTGATAGATTTCTTTCAAATCGTTCCAATTCCTTCCATGGGCCTCTATTTAGTGATTCATGTTGGAGTGCACAATTTAGATAGTTAAATGTTTCTTTAAGAGTTTGTTTATCATAACAATTAAAGTTAGCTGCTGGAGCCATATGTCCTTTGTCATATATGTTATCTTTATAGTCATTATTATCTGACGTACTCCACCCATCTGGTTTCCAAAAGTTCATACCATCTCTACTGACATCACCTTGACTACATAATACTTTATATGTTACTTGAAGGGGTTGTTGGTAGTCTTCTGAATATAATACTTGGTATAATTCACCTTCGTACTTTCTGTTTTCTTGTCCACTAAGTGTTGTTGCGAACAACATCATGGTAAAGAATCCTAATGCGATTCTTAAAAACCAATCTACGCTATCTATTTTTTTCATATTATTTTTCATTTTTTCTACTTGGCTTCCTACCTGGTCGTTTCTTTACAACATGCGTACCATTCTCAACGTTAGCTAATATCTCTTTAAGTTTAGCTACGTTTATTGGATTTCCACCCATTGCAATGGTATGTTTTAAGTTTTCTACAACTTCATTGTATCGTTCTTGTTTAGTCATTATTTTTGATTTTTAGTATAGTATAATTTTATTAATCACTTGATGAATTTAACCCATAATAACTTACTCTTGTAAATAACCAAACTTGACC
>JAQWXR010000006.1 GCA_029254375.1 Schleiferiaceae bacterium
TCCGTTGTCATCGCGTGGTCGATCGTAGCGACCAACATGGTGCTCCACCGGGTCTAGCTTAACTTTTATTCCATTAAATTCCGAATTTTCCATGGCGCTGCGGACTTCATCCGCTTTACCCGTTGGCACGGTAAAATAACCGTGAGCAGGACCCACGTTTACTCCTTGGACGTCAAAGTCTCCTAAACGACCCACCTCACGGACAAAATCCTTGAGTAGTGGCCAAGTGAAGCCGTGCTTTTCGCCCAAATTAATCCAAAAGCGTTGCTCATCCGCACGCCCTTGATGACGTGGTCCGGAATTCTCTCCACCACGCTCAAAGCTATCTTGACGATCATTTCGCTTGCGTTCATTTCGGTTCAAGTCCAAGTCCACATGCTCGGCATAGTGACGGAATAGCACATCAAATTCCGTCGCTAAAAACTTCGAAACTAATTCCTTGGTCGACAAGCCTTCGAAAAGGGGCATTAGGGAAGCCACATGCTCCTCAACAAGCTCCATACCTTCGGATTGGCCAGCTACTTTTTGCGCAAAGTGCTGCAATTGGCCCAGTACTACATCATTTCGTGAAGGAAATTGCGCCCGCTTAATTTCACGCTTGATTTCACGTTCCAAGACAGACAACTTACGCGCTTCAGCATTCGTTACCATGGCCCAAGAAATTCCGGTCTTACCTGCACGACCGGTGCGACCCGAGCGGTGGTTATATCCCTCTAAATCATTGGGAAGGCGGTGATGAATCACGTGGCTGATATCCTTCACGTCAATTCCACGCGCCGCTACATCCGTACAAACCAACAGGCGAACCTGCTTGGTACGGAAGGCGTGCATGACCAAGTCTCGTTGTTGTTGAGAGAGGTCACCATGTAATGCAGCTGCAGTATATCCATCCCCAATCAAGGATTCAGCCGTTTCTTGGGTTTCTACTTTCGTGGTACAAAAGACCATCGCATACATACCCGGTGAGCTATCAATCAATCGGCGCAAGCCTTTATAACGGTTCTCACGTGTGGTTAAAAATGCAAAGTGTTCTACTTGAGTAGATGCCATATTGCGTTGCCCGATTTGGACGCGCAAAGGATCTTCCATGAACTCTTTAGAAATCTTTTCGATTGGTTTTGGCAAGGTTGCACTGAATAACCAGGTATTCATGCCGTCTGGCGCCTTCTCTAAAACTTCGCGGACGTCATCCAAGAAGCCCATGTTAAGCATTTCGTCTGATTCGTCCAGCACTAGGGTTTGCAAGGCATCAAATTGAACATCGCCTCGACGAACCAAGTCCATCATTCGACCTGGCGTGGCCACAAGAATATCCACTCCTTTCCGCATAGCTGTTTGCTGGGTCCGAATGCTCGAGCCTCCATACACCGCGAGTAGGCGAATGTGGCGCATATTAACTGCATACTTTTCCATTTCTCCCGCAATCTGAACACAAAGTTCACGGGTAGGAGACAAAATGAGAACGCTAGGCTTTTTAGGCTCCGCGCCGCGCTGGCTATCAAGAATTTGTAAAATCGGAAGTCCAAAGGCGGCCGTCTTGCCGGTACCGGTTTGGGCCAAAGCGATCATATCGCGCTTTCCATCATCTGCCAATAAGGCAGGTATGGTCTCCGCTTGAATCGGGGTCGCTTCGGTAAAGCCCAAAGCGTCTATCGCGTCAAGCAAGGGCTGGTTGAGCCCGAGGGTGTTGAATAAAGTCATAGGGAAATTTAAGTGTGCAAAGGTAGGTGGCTTTTCTGAGCCGGAGTGATAAAAAAACGTACAGCCGTATAAGCCGGATTCTGT
>JAQWXR010000021.1 GCA_029254375.1 Schleiferiaceae bacterium
CGGGCACGACTTGTGCTTTCCGGTGCAGCCCCAATCCGAGCGAGTTTGCTCGAAGAATTTGCCACGTTGGGTATCCATATTCAGGAAGTCTACGGAATGACCGAAAACCTAGGTATATCCACCGTGAATTTCCGCGGAAAAGTGAAAATAGGTACTGTGGGGCAAGCCTTTTCGGGCATGGAGGTGCGGATTGGAGAGGGGAATGAGGTCCTAGTCAAGGGACCCACCTGCACATTGGGCTATTACAAAGAACCCTTGAAAACGGCCGAACTTTTTGAGGGAGGTTACTTGCACACCGGGGACTGTGGAAGCATTGATTCTGAAGGCTACCTAACGATTACGGGGCGAATCAAGGATATCTTTAAAACCTCTAAAGGCAAATATGTCGCACCGGCCCCCATAGAAAATCTGTTAATGGCCAATGACGACATGGCGCAAGTATGCGTGGCGGGATTTAATCTCCCACAGCCTGTAGCCCTAGCTGTGCTTACAGAGGAGGCGCGCACATCCGATCGAAAGCCGATTTATCTAAACGCCAAAGCGCTTTTAGCCGCTATAAATGAAGGGTTGACTGCACATGAGAGACTATCCAAACTCATATGGGTTTCAGAAGACTGGACCGTGGAAAATGGATTCCTCACGCCGAGTTTGAAGATCAAACGGAACGTCGTGGAGGCTTTTTATATGGAACGGATTAGCGCCGCAATGGATTCCCCTAAATCCGTTGTTTTCTTTGAGGCCTAAGCTCTTCGAGACCTACCTTTGAGCATATGTTAAGCGCAGTCGAATTAGGGAATACCCGAACCAAAGTCTGTCGATTTAACGCTAAGGGTGAGCAGATGGCAGACACTCGCCACTATGACGGTGGGCATACGATTTGGCAGAATGAAATTCCGATAGGCGATATTCTGCGTATAGCAAATACAGCGGCTGTAGACTTGGCTTCTTCTTTCGAGGATCAGATCGTCACGTTGTCGAATCCCTGGCCTTTCCTTTTTGACTGTTCTCCCCAAATTGGTATCGACCGTTGTTTGGCTGCGCTAGGGGCAAGGCAAAAGAAGGCCGAAGGGAGTATTGCAGTTATTTCATGTGGAACCTGTTTGACAGCCACTCTTTTGACTGAGGACAATACTCTTCTAGGGGGTCCAATATCTCCAGGGTGGTCCACGCGTCTACAATCCATGGCGGATTATGCCCCGGCATTACCTCGATTACTTCCCGCGATCCAACACCTCTCGTCCAAAGGAAGTCAGAGCACTCAGGACAGTATGTTGCAGGGTTCATTTGGCGGAATGCTCGCGGAGATAGAGCACATTATTAGGGTTTGGAGGCAAGAATACCCGAATTTGACCGTTTTTTTAACTGGAGGGGATGGCCCGGCTTTTGCTAAACCATTGGAAAGCGGCATATTTGCGGCTTCGAATTTGGAGGCCCTCGGGCTTTATGCTCAGTACAACTATGAACAAAATCTCTAGAGTCCTCGCCATCCTCCTGCTCAGCGTTGGGGCATTCACTACGTTCGCTCAAAGTGGAGGGGTAAGCCCGTATTCCTACTATGGGCATGGCTTGACTCAGCCAAATGCCTTTGCTTTCCATCAATTACTTGGCGGTACCCAGGCGGCCTCTCAATCAAAATTATATGTCAATCCAGGTCAGCCTGCGAGCTATGCGCACATCCGTTATACGACCTTAGATTTAGGTGGAACCTATCAAGGAATTCACCAGCAAACTCAGTCTGCAGGACTTTGGAACACGACGGGTGGATTCCGAAACATGGGGGTCGCATTCCCTCTCCAAAAGTGGATGGGCTTTTCTGCGGGGATCATGCCTTATTCTCTCGCTGGGTATGACATGCTCACTAATGGGACCGACGCAGATTTTGGAACATACACGCGTCAATACCAAGGAAAAGGGGGATATAACAAGGCCCATTTCGGTGTCGGGTTGACTACGCTGAAATACCTCTCCCTTGGCTTCAATGCCAACTATATATTTGGTTCATTGGATCAACAAAGCAACTTGATATTTACGAACAATCAGTTTAACTCCGTGCGCTTGAGCGAACGGACTCTGGCGAGCGACTGGATGTGGGATGCAGGAGCACAACTGCGCATTCCAAGCGGTTCAATTCAGACCGTTATCGGATTTACTCTACGCAACAGTGCCTCGATTCAAAGTAGCTTTAGCGATGTGAGCTACACATACATTCAAAATGGTTCAGGATCCGAAACGCCTTTGGATACGGGACGAGCCCAACTGAATCAAGCGGGATTTATCCATATCCCAAGTCAAATGTCGGTGGGCGTAGAATTCTCTAAGCCCATCGAGAATTTGCCGATTAATGCGTGGACCTTTGGGCTACAATACCAAATCACGGAGCAAATGGAATTGTTGCCTTTTTGGACCGGAAATCTACCTTGGATTTCTTCAGAACCCTGGACGCCTACGTACGCAGAAAATGGTCAGCGCTATTCGGTTTCAGCATCTATGATTCCATCTTTGGCGCTTCCAAAGCGTCGACTAAAATCCTATGGTGCAGAGGTGGCCTATCGTGCACATTTTCAGTTTGAAAATACCGGTTTAGTCCTCAACGACACACCTATTCAAGCGTGGCAATGTGGTTTGGGTGTAGGTCTTCCCCTAGGAGGCCGAGCCATTTTGCCCGGAGACGTTAAATTTGCCACCCTTCACATTGGGGCCCAAGTGGGCAATTATGGAAGCAAACAGAATAATTTGATCAACGAATTCTATACTCAAGCCGTGATTGGAGTGACCCTTAATGATCAATGGTTTATCAAATTCAAATACCGTTAATACGTATGAAGCGCTTACTGATTACCTGTCTCGCGTTGATTTCATTTGGCGCCCAAGCTCAGAAATGGGGCCCTACAGAAGCCGATAGCACCCGTTGTTTTGAGAATTACAACAACTTTGGATCCTTGTGCAACAACAAAGAATACCTACAGGCATATGAGCCATGGTTGATGGTTTACAGCACCTGCCCACAGGCGAGTGAGGTGGTCTATAAGTTTGCGCCGAAAATTTTTGATGCCAAAATCAATCTAGAAAAAGATACGGACAAGAAGGAAGAATTGATTGTCGCATTGATGAAAATGTATGATGATTGGATTTTGTATTACCCGGGCAATGAAGCCAAGATTCTGGGGCAAAAGGCCAACGACCACTACGATTACTATCCCGAGGATTCGTACACGGCCTTTCAAATGTTCAATGCTGCCTTGGCGGTCAATCCCGGAGATATTCAGCCGCTCTACTTGAACAACTATTTCAATACCGCCATCGCACTGTATAAGTTAGATACCTTGGGTTCTGAAGGTTTGCTAAATGCGTATGGCGCTGTCGGAGAGGCCATTGAGCTGCAAACGAACAATTGGAATCTTGAAATCACGTCGCTCACAGAGAAAGATACCTTGGGCACGATTTCTGCGAGAGAGAAGCGAGTATTAGATATTGACAAACGCTTGCTCGAGCAGTCCAACAAACTCATCGGCAATATTGAGCGTGGACTTGCTCCGCTGTTGACCTGTGACCGACTGGGCTTAATCTATAACCAAGAAAACCTTGACAAGCATGCGGGCGATGCCGCCTGGTTGCGCCGTGCAGAGAAAATGCTTTCCAAGGAGCGCAGTGATACCTCCGGCAGTTCTGATTGTACAGATAATCCTATCTACTACCTCGTAGCGCAATCTTTGTATGATTTGGACCCAACGTCTCAGGCGGCTCGTTCGATGGGTGTTTTGAGTATCAAAAATGAAAAATATGAAGATGCGATTTTGTACTTCACGGATGCGATTTCTCAAGAAGCTGATCCGCTCAAGAAATCACGTGACTACCTCCGCCTAGCAGCCATTCACTTGAAGTTGGGCAACTTGTCTGCATCCAAAAGTGATTGTGCGAATGCAATCCGCGCCAATGAAATTTCTGGGGATGCCTATCTCATGTGGGCCAATGTTTATGCCTCAGCAGCGGGCTCCTGCGGTAATAACGTGTTCGAAAAAAATGCCGTCTACTGGGCAGCCATTGACAAAGCATCTCGCGCCAAGCAAGTGGATCCAAACTTGACTGGTCGCGCGGACAAACTCATTGCTGCATTTCGTAAAGGCATTCCGGATAAGTCTATTTCTTTCCAATTCAATCAAAAGGAAGGCGATCGCTACACCATCGGATGTTGGATCAACGAAACTGTAACCGTACGTTTCTAATGCACCTTCGTCGAACAAGACTAATTTTTTTCAAGGGAGCCTTCGTGGCTCCCTTGCTGTTTCTATATCTCGCGTGTTCGAATGATGAAGTCGCGGTAAGTCAGCTGGCCCAATCGTTTCATGGCGCAATGATTGAGCAAGAAAATGTTCGAATTACCTACAGTGATTCTGGATTGTCCAAAATTCGAGTGGTGGCGGGCGTACTTGAAGATTTTTCTGAAGAAGAGGAGCTTCCGCGTCAAGTGTTCCGCAAGGGATTTCGCGTTAGTATTTTGGCTTCGGATGGCCAAGAATCTGGTTTTGTGAAAGCAGAGAAAGCCCTACGCCGCTTGAAAGATCAAGTTTGGGTACTTAGCGGAAATGTGGAAGTTCAGCAAGAAGGAGGCAATTCCTTGTACACGGATGCCATGGAATGGGATCGAATGAATCAAGAATTCCGCAGTGAATCCAAAGTCCGTATTATCGATAAAGGCGAAGAAGTTCAAGGAAAGGGATTTACAGCCAAGGAAGATTTGTCCCAATACACCATCTTTGCAGTGTCGGGTCACTTTGAGGGCGACGAAAACTATAGAGAATGAAACCAACCTTTTATCGCCGCAGTCTGCGCACCGTTGAATGGGTGTGGCTGGTCATTGGATTGCTATCCATGGAGACCATCTACAGTCAATGGGATGTAGATCGGAATAAATCCTACATGTTCATTCTCTTTGCCTTCTTGGGATTCTTTATGTTTGGTTTGCGTAGGAAACAACGTAAGACCATGGAGGCGCGTTGGAAATCCAACGACGACGCTTCTAAACAGTCATGAACGAAGCACTCTCTTTACTTGTTGCACTGGTATGCTCTGCATTCTTTTCAGGGATGGAGATTGCCTATTTGAGTGCCAACCGACTCCAAATTGAAATTGAAACTAAGCGCGCCACCTTGCCTGGTCGCTGGCTGGGCTATCTGATTGCACACCCTGGGCATTTTATTGGGGCCATGTTGATGGGAAACACCCTGGCCCTTGTGTTAGTTGGTCTTAAAACAGCGGCACTCCTAGATCCTTGGCTATTTAAATTCATGGAAACGGGATGGGCTGTGGTCATAGAGACCCTCGGTTCCACACTGGTAGTCCTGTTTGTCGCAGAATACCTCCCCAAAGCCTTTTTCCGCCATCGAGCGAACGACTCACTTCGCTGGTTTACTGTCCCATTGATGGCCATCTACTTCATTCTGTGGCCTTTGGTCGAAGTATTGACACGCATTAGCCGAATGTTTTTACGCCGAATGGGACGCGACATTCAATCAGCCAAAGAACC
The DNA here is from genome assembly GCA_029254375.1 of Schleiferiaceae bacterium. Classification (GTDB taxonomy): domain Bacteria; phylum Bacteroidota; class Bacteroidia; order Flavobacteriales; family Schleiferiaceae; genus TMED14. The sequence goes on from JAQWXR010000021.1 coordinate 5,525, forward strand.
TGTGGTTTTCGGCCGGGCAGATTTGGACCACTACCTGGAAGAGGGTAGTTCCGCTGAGGAGGTGGATCCGGAAATCGAACTTTTCCGAAATGCCTTAGATTTTGGGGATACCAAAGTTCGTTCCTGCATGGTCCCTAGGACAGAAATTTGTGCAGTGCCAGCAAGCATTGGCATGGAAGAACTCAGGGCTCAATTTACTGAAACAGGTTTTTCCAAACTCGTCGTATACCGTGAAACGATTGATGATGCCTTCTCCTATGTCCATGCTTTTGGTCTTTTTCGTCGTCCTAAGCGATTAGCGTCCATCTTGACACCCCTTTCCTTTGTGCCTGAAACGATGAGTGCTCAAGAGGTCTTCAAGATGTTGATTCGAGAGAAACGATCTATGGCCTCTGTCGTGGATGATTTAGGTTCATTAACCGGCATTGTGACCTTGGAGGACGTGGTAGAGGAACTATTTGGTGAGATTGATGATGAGCATGATAGCAACATCAGCACTGAGGAGGTTTTGCCCAATGGTTCATGGAGGCTTGACGCTTCATTGGAAGTCGATCATTTGAACGAGACCTATGGTTTTGACTGGCCCGAAGATGATGGGTACAGCACCTTGGGAGGATTAATCGCAGATCATTTGGGACATCTCCCGGTGGAGGGGGAGACACTTCAGCTCGAAAATTGGGTATTCACCATCGAAACAATGGACGCTCAACGCATCGCTTGCGTGATTGTATCCATGGATCAGGATTAAGACTTGTATTTCTTCATGGAGAAGGGCAATCTGATTTGTATATTCGCAGCCTTATTTTCTACGCATTATGGGTATGTTTGATCGCCTCCGTCGCCGTTCCGGCTTAGTTATCGTCGCCATTGGTTTTGCCTTGGGCGCCTTCATTTTGGGAGAGTTCTTCACTTCAGGTTCCGTTTTACTCAACGGAGATGCTGATGCTGTTGGATTTATCAATGGAGAGAAAGTTTCATCTATGGACTTCAATCGAGAGATGGAAGACATGCGGTTGAACAATCCTCAAATGGCCAGCATGGGCGCGATGCAGCTTTCTCAGATGGTCTGGAATCAGCAATTGCAAAACCGTTTGATTGGTGAGCTTCAAGAAGAATTAGGCTTTACCATTTCATCGGATGAATTGTGGGATGCGATTATAAGCAACCCGAGCATTCAATCGATGGAAGGCTTCCGTGATCAGAATACGGGTCAATTCAATGTGGATTTACTCCGCAATGCCTTGGCAAACTTGCGTGACAACAAAGAGTCTAGCCAAGAAGCGACAGACCAATATTTGAACTGGGTCAATTTTGAAGGGGACGTTCGCAACGAGGCCCTATCAAATAAGTTCTATGCCGCGGTGAAGCAAGGGTTACGTACACCAGTATCCCTGTATCAACACAGCCTCGCGCGTCAAACCCGCCAGGCAGAGATCGAATGGGCTGGGCTCCTCGTGAGTGGAGTAGAAGACTCTCTTGTGGATGTCTCCGAGGCGGATTATAAGGCAGTCTATGCCGAGAACAAAGAGAGTTTCAAAGTCATCAATGAATTGCGTGACATCTATTTTGCAAACTTCCCTATCGAGCCTTCTCAAGGAGATCGTGAAGGAGTCATCGCTGAAATGAATTCCATGCAAGCGGAGTTGGTGGTAAGTGTGGATGATTCTGCCTATGTGATGGCCAACAGTGATGTCCCCTTTCAAGACGCATATTTCAGATTGGATCAGCTCGATGAGTCCTTAAAGACGGCGATCGATGGTCAATCTGCAGGCTATGTCAGCGGTCCGATTGAAATTGGACCTGGTTACCAAATCGTGAAGGTCATGAACCGTCGCAACATGCCTGACTCCGTTTCTGCTCGTCATATTTTAGTAGCTTTTGCTGGAGCCGAGCGCTCTCAAGCCACTCGTGATTTTGCTGAGGCAAAAACTATTGCAGATTCCATTTTAGCAGGTATCAATTCTGGAGCCTTGAACTTTAATGCGGTCGCTACGACCTTTAACGATGACGTCGCCGCAGGCATGAAAGGTGGCGACCTGGGTTGGTTCAAATCGGGCATGATGGCCAAGCCTTTTGAAGATTATTGTTTCCGTAATGCTTCCGGCTCTACGGGTTTGGTGTTCACCAACTTTGGCTACCACATCATAAATGTTACCGGTCAACGAGGTGCAGTTCCATCTGTACGTCTTGCGCAGGTCTTCCGTAGAGTGAATGTTTCCAAGGAAACAGAGCAGGGAATTTATACCCAGGCGGCAGAATTTGCCAAGGCTATTCAAACAGGCGAAGACGCTCAAGCCGTGGCGAATCGTTTTAATGTAGCCCTTCTTCCAAATAAGAACACGTCAGCCACAGATCAAACGATTATTGGCTTAGGCGAGAGTCGTGAAGTTATTCGTTGGGCTTTCAATGCCGATCGCAATGTGAATGAGGTAGGCGTCATCAATAACAACTACCAGAGTTACGTTGTGACTCAGCTCACGGCGGTATACGAGCCAGGCTACAAGTCGGTCCAAGAATTGCGTGACGAGTTGCGCATGTTAGCAACAAATCGTGCAAAAGTTCTTTACCTCAAAGGGCAATGGGAGGCAAACAAGCCTGCCTCACAGAAAGCGACGGTGAGTTTATCCAGCGTTTTCTTACCAGGTGCTGGTCGCGAAGCGGTGGTGCTAGGCATGGCGCTAGGCTCATCTACGGGTTATAGTTCAGAGCTGATTGAAGGTTTGAATGGAGTGTATCAGTTTAATGTGCTCAACATCATTGAGAACCCCGGGTTGAACACGAATGCTAGCGACGTCGCTGCCCAGAACAATCAACTCCGTCAGCGTGTGCAGTCCGCCTTATTCCAGGCATTGATTGACGGAGCTGATGTGCAAGATTATCGCGGTAAGTTCTATTGATCATTTTCCCGTCAATGCAAAAAAAAGGGGCATCCGCATGGTGCCCCTTTTTTTATTGAAGAGATTTAATTCGTTATCAGAGTGTATCCCATCGCTGTGAGTCTAGCCTCAAGAAGACAAAAAGCATGAGCGTAAAGGCCCAAAGAGAAGAACCACCATAACTGAAGAAAGGAAGTGGAATGCCGATGACCGGGACCAGACCCAGAGTCATTCCTATGTTCACAAGAAAATGGATGAGCAAGATGGAGGCAATGCCGAAGCCATAAATTCGGGAAAAAGATTCCTTTTGGCGCTCGGCGAGATAGAGTATGCGTGCAATCAGCCCGGCAAAGGCCAAAAGCACCGCGATAGAGCCAATAAATCCCCACTCCTCGCCCACGGTGCAAAAGATATAATCGGTAGTCTGGGCTGGGACAAAATTCAATCGAGTTTGGGTGCCCTGCATGTACCCCTTGCCAATGAATCCACCTGAGCCAATGGCAATGAGTGACTGTGCAGTTTGATACCCAGCGGCACTTGGTTGTTCCACTTGCCCGAGGAGTAATTGAACGCGTAACTTTTGATGTGGCTGCATCACGGAATTAAATACCGTATTCACCATGAGGCCCCAGACAATGGCCAAGACCCCGAACCAAATGGCTGGGTGCCGAACGATTGTTCTTAGTGTAAGTCGGCGCTGTAGCCGATCAAATCCAAGACCAATGAGGCTTCCTAAGACAATGATAATGAGTACGGTATTAGAAGAAAAAGCTAGGGCTATCACCGAAATCACCATGGCGCCGAGTCCTAAGAAAATGAAATAGCCGGGTAGGCCCTCCCGATAAAAAACGAGCATGAATCCCAAAAAGACAATTGCGGAGCCTGTGTCCGGCTGAAGCAAAATCAGGGCCATCGGTAGAAAGGCAAAAAGGGCTGGAGTCCATCGCGATCGCCATTGTCTGAGGTCAACTCCGCGCTGAGAGAGCAAACGCGCAATCACCATGGCGGCACCCATTTTGGCAAATTCCGAAGGTTGTAAACCAAAGCCGCCAATCTGCAGCCAACTCTTATTTCCCCCGACTTCTTTTCCCACGGCAAGGACAGCAAGGAGCAAGAGTAACGTGGCGATATAAATTGGAAAGGTTAGCGCTTCGTATAGCCGAGCGTCACTGAGTAAGACAATCAGAATAATGAGTGCACTCATGCCAATGAAACTGAGCTGACGACCCGCTTCATTGTTCCAATCCCAGCCATAACCGTCGATCACCGGGTTCACCGTGGCATAGATGTTCATCCAGCCAAAAAGGACAAGAAAGAGGAAAAGTCCAACGGTCAATCCATCGAGTTTGCCAAACCAACCGTTTTGTCGTTGCATTAGTAGGGGGGGAGTTCGGTTTTTACACTCTGCACGCGGTATTCACCTTTCAAACTGCCTTCGACCATGCTTTGCTCCAGTATCGGGCGTGAAATATCGCCATGGATGTACTTTTCCATCATCAAACTCGCGATGGGTGCGGCCCATCGGGATCCCCAGTAGCCATTTTCAACAATGATTGCGAGGGCAATTTTAGGATCTTCCACGGGCGCAAAGGCCATAAAGATGGAGTGGTCCTGGCCATGAGGGTTTTCGGCCGTGCCGGTTTTTCCTGCCATGGATAGCCCTTCGAGACGCGAGGCACGGGCGGTGCCATTTTCAAATACATCCGCCATGCCTTGAATTATGATATCGAAATGTTCCGGGTCAATGGTGGTCATGTGTTTGAATTGGAAGATTTCTGGATCCACAGGTTTCGTGCCAATTTGACGAACCACGTGCGGAGTAAACCAGTAGCCTCGATTCGCCATGGCCGCGGCGACATTCGCAAGCTGAATGGGAGTGGTCACTAATTCCCCTTGACCAATAGCCAAAGAGATTACGGTAGGAGATTTCCACCGATCGCTGCGATATACTCTGTTGTAATAGGCTCCGTCAGGCACAAATCCTCTTCGACCAGTAGGTAGATCGACCCCAAGGAATTCCCCTAAGCCAAAACTATTTACATGCTTATGCCAGGCGTCAATCCCTTGGCTTGCAGTGGGATACTTGTCCAAGGTTTTCTTGAGAATTTGGCAATGATAATTATTGCAGGACTTTGAGATAGACCCGCGTAAATCGAGCGTGCCTGCTTTGCAATGGCAACCAACATGTAGGCGTCCAAAGTGGTACCCGTCCACACAGCTGTACTGAGTAGAGGGGCTAACCACGCCCTCTTGCAAGGCGATTAATGCGTTGATCACTTTGAATGGGGAGCCCGGGGGGTATTCTGCTAGAATGCCACGATCGTAAAGTGGCTTATTGATAGAATCATTGTAGAGTCGCGAGTAGTTCCGAGAACGGTAGCGACCCACTAGGGCATTTGGGTCATAATTTGGAGCAGTCACTAAGGCCAATATTTCTCCCGTATTTGGTTCTATGGCGACGATGGATCCACGCTTGCCCGACATGAGTAATTCCCCATAGGCTTGCAAGGTCGCATCTAAGGTCAAGGTCAGGTTCTCGCCTGAAGTGGGTTTTTGATCATACTTGCCATTTTGCAACGGTCCCACGTCTCTGTTGAGATTGTCCACCGTGATGTATCTCCGTCCCGCTTGGCCTCGAAGGGACTCTTCGTAACTCGCTTCAATTCCTGAAATTCCGATGTAGTCACCTAATTCGTATTCAGGCTTTCGACTTAATAAGTAGTCATTCACTTCGGAAACATATCCCAGGACATTTCCACCCGTGGGGGTGATGTACTTTCGAAGGATACGGCGACGTAGGTTTATCCCTGGATAGAAGGAAATTTCCTCTTGAATACGTGCATAATCATTGGCCGTAAGACCCCGTAAAATAGGACTGGGCCTAAAAGGGGAATACACTTTGGCTTTGCGCAGCGCACGCTGAAGTCGTTCAAGTTCCTCGCCGAGAAGCTGGGCGAGTTTGAGGGTGTCGACATTACGCATCAATCGGGGTGTCGCCTCGATGTCATAGGCGATTTGATTGGAGGCCATGACTTGACCATTTCGATCCAACATGACCCCTCTCGGGGCAAAGACCTTTTCTATTCGCTGCGCGTTATTGGCCGCGTTTAATGTGTAACGCTCATCAATCAATTGGATGTAGAAGAGCCGAGCAATAAAGATGCTCGTCGCACCAAAAAGCAGGAAAAAGAACAACGAGGTACGCTTCATCGTGGTCCATTGGGTTTAATGAATGCTCCAGCGATGAACATCAACACCGTGCTGCTTCCCGCAGAAAGGACGCTGCGCCAGAGGTAAGCCCAAAAGTGATACAAGCCGTGGGCATCCACGGCAAATAGATAGCCGTGATGCAGCGCCGCCGCCATTCCGGTATAAATGAGCCACTTTCCTGCCCCCATGTCCCCCATGGTAAAACCTAAATCTTCTTCCGATGCTCGTGGGAGTACTGAGGCGAGCAATTGAGGGCGAAAAAAACCAATCAAGCTCGTGGCCATAAGATGCATACCACCACTATGCATTTGGAAATCCATCCATGCCCCAAGCAGAGCTCCCGCAAGTAACAAAGTCATTCGACTCCAGCTTGCGGGTGCGAGAAGCAGGGCGAGGAGATAGAGATAGGGATTTAAATAGCCATATACCTGAACTTGGCTAAGGACAAAGCTCTGAAATAGCACTAGGATAAGGGTCCAGATGGCCCATGATTGCCAATGTCTCATGGGGCAAGTAAGGATTGTTGTTCATCCATGAGGGTGTTTTTGACCACATAGGCGGCTTGCTGCCGGCTAACACCGCCCCACATTTTTAATGTCGCAGATTGGGTATACGAAGAGGAGTCTGATTCCACGGCAATGACCCAACCAATGGGCCAGCCTTCGGGAAAAATTGCCGATCGGGCATCGGTGACCACGGTGTCCCCTATTTGCATCTGCGCATCCAGTGGAATATCCTCGAATTCAAGTTCATTAGCCGCTCCGCCATGCCATACCACCGTTCCAAAATGGCCTGATCGCATGGTTACACCAGAAATACGTGATTCACTGTGGAGTAGAGAAATGATTTTGGCAAAATGCGGACTGGCTTGGCTCACAACCCCGAGGACCCCCTCTGAAGACAAAACGCCCTGGCCCACGGCAATCCCATCCTTACTGCCTCGATTCAGGATGAGCACATTGTTCAATAATTGAGAAGTGGAATAAATCACTTCCGCAGAAAGCCATTCAAATTGATTGCTATCCACAGCATTCAGCGAGCGGATGCCGGGTTGACTAAGTAGCTGGCGTAGGCGCGTATTTTCTTTTTGAAGGCTTTGATTGCTTTCAGCTAGGTTAAAATAACCCTTCCAGTTATCCCTCGTGGCATTCCACTTCGCTTGATTCTCAAGCACACTAGACCAATACATGGACGTATGCATGGGTGAATCGCGGTAGGTCAATGCCAAACCACCAAACTGGAAGGTTAGCAGAAGGAGAATGAGGCGGTAGCGCAAGATGAAGCGCAGGACGTTCCGCATGGGATTATCGCATCAAAAGGGTCCGGTATTTCTCCAGATTCTTCAACGCAATGCCTGTTCCCCGCACCACGGCTCGGAGCGGATCTTCGGCCACGTATACAGGAAGATCTGTTTTGGCTGAAATACGTTGATCAAGTCCGCGCAGCATGGAGCCACCTCCTGCCATATAAATCCCAGAATTGTAAATATCGGCAGAAAGCTCTGGTGGAGTCATAGAAAGGGCTTCCATGACAGCATCTTCAATGCGAGTTAAGGATTTATCCAAAGCCCGTGCAATCTCCTTATAAGTAATCTCTACTTGCTTGGGCTTCCCTGTAATTAGATCTCGACCTTGAACACTCATGTTATCAGGGGGAGAACTCAAGTTCTCGATGGCTGATCCAACGGTGATTTTTATGGCTTCTGCCGTGCGTTCCCCAACGAACAGGTTGTGTTGAGATCGCATGAAGTAGGCAATGTCATTCGTGAAGACATCACCAGCTACCTTGATACTCTTGTCACATACAATTCCGCCTAAGGCCATGACGGCAATTTCCGTCGTGCCACCGCCAATGTCAATGATCATATTGCCTTTAGGCTCAAGAACATCAACACCAATTCCAATAGCTGCAGCCATGGGTTCATGGATGAGGTAAATGCCTTTGGCGTTGGCATGCTCGGCGCTGTCGCGTACGGCGCGCTTTTCTACTTCGGTGATTCCAGAAGGAATACAAATGACCATTCGAAGAGAAGGCGTGAGCCATTTGTTCTTAAGCACCGGGATGCTTTTAATCATCTCGCGAATCATGTGCTCCGAAGCAACAAAGTCAGCAATGACGCCATCCTTTAGAGGGCGCACGGTGCGAATGTTTTCGTGGGTTTTGCCATGCATTTGCATAGCTTCATGGCCAATAGCCAAAATAGCTCCTGTAGTTCGATCCATGGCAACGATGGAAGGAGCATCAACGACCACTTTGTCATTGTGAATAATCAGCGTGTTGGCTGTTCCTAGGTCAATCGCGATGTCGTAAGTCAAAAAATCAAACAGTCCCATGGGTTTCAGGTTTCAATGTTTAAAATGGCGAATTCCAGTCATCACCATCGTCATGTCCTTTGAATCACAGTACTCCGTGCTCAATTGGTCCTTGATGGATCCTCCTGGTTGAATAACTGCTCGAATGCCAGCTTCGTATGCAATTTCGACACAATCGGGGAAAGGAAAAAATGCATCGGAGGCCATAACAGCCCCTTCGAGTGAAATTCCAAAAGATTCGGCCTTCTGAATGGCCTGTTTCAGGGCATCGACGCGTGAGGTCTGACCCACACCACTAGAAATTAATCGGCGGTCTTTTGCAAGGACGATCGTGTTGCTCTTGCTGTGCTTGCAAACTGCCGAAGCAAATAGTAGGTCATCTACTTCTTGGGCGGAAGGGCTGCGCTTCGTAGCGATGGTCAAATCACTTTCGTTATCGCGGTGGATGTCCCTGGCTTGAAGTAAGACCCCGTTCAAGGTCGAACGGACCATATATTGGGGCCATTCAGAAGGTTGGCTCTCCAAAATGATTCGGTTTTTTTTGCTCTTGAGGATTTCTAAGGCGGCGACACTGTACCGAGGAGCAATGATAACTTCAAAAAACAGGTCGTTCATTTTGAGGGCACTGTCCTCATCAACAGTTTCATTGCAGGCAATCACCCCGCCAAAAGCGGATACAGGGTCTGTCTGGAGGGCTCTGTCCCAAGCTTGGCTCAAACTGTTTGCTGAGGCCATTCCACAGGCGTTATTGTGCTTGATGATAGCTACCGTAGGGGCTTCTTTGCCTTCAGCGCAGAAGAGCATCGCGGCGTCAATGTCGAGTAAATTGTTGTAGCTCAACTCTTTCCCATTGTGCTGGATAAAGAGTTCGTCCAAATTTCCAATAAACCATGCGGACTGGTGTGGGTTTTCGCCATAACGAAGGGATTTCCGTGGCCCTGCGAGGTTCGGAAATGGTTTTAATTCGCCCGCAAACCAGGTGGCAATGGCAGAGTCATAGTGATTACTCACCTGAAAGCTGCGGCCAGCAAAGGCCTTGCGTTGGGCTAGACTGGTTTGGGCTCCTTGCGTATGAAGAATATCCAAAACCTCTTGATACTCCCCGCGAGAGGAGACCATCCACACGTCATTGAAATTCTTCGCCCCTGCTCGGATTAAAGAGATTCCTCCGATGTCAATCTTTTCAATGATTTCCGCTTCGCTCGCTCCCGAAGCGACCGTGTCTTCGAACGGATAGAGGTCAACAATGACCATATCAAAACTTGGGATATTGCGCTCCGCAACAGTCTTTTGATCCTCAATATTGGAGCGTCGCCACAAGATTCCTCCAAAAACATTGGGGTGGAGTGTCTTGACTCGGCCGTCTAAAATGCTGGGGAAGCCCGTCACCTCCTCAATAGCTGTGCATGACAAGCCTTGAGCTTCAATAAAAGTCTGAGTTCCTCCCGTAGAGTACAGGGACACTCCGTCCTTCTGCAGGGCATGAAGAATGGGCGCCAGTCCGTCTTTGTGAAAGACAGAAATGAGAGCAGAACGTATGGGAGTTAGAGCAGACATGAACAATGAAAAATATCAAAAAACAAAGGTAGGGATTCCATGGCATGGACTTTGTAATTTTCAAGGCTCATGCGCAAAATAACCGCTCTACTTTCTGAATCCTTCCGATTTGCTTGGATGGCACTGGTATCCAATAAATTACGCACGTTTTTAAGCTTGTTAGGAATCACTATTGGCATCTTCGCCATCATTGCCGTTTATGCCATTGTAGACAGTTTGGAACGAAATATCCGTCAGTCTGTCGAAAGCCTTGGAAGCGACGTGGTTTATGTGCAAAAATGGCCCTGGGGTGGAGATGGTGGAGAATATGCCTGGTGGAAGTACTTCCAACGACCCGAAGTGGGCATTACGGACTTTAAACGCCTGATGGCCAAAAATCTGCGAACCGCTGAGTCCTTGACGTACATCGTGGGGTCATCAGAAACCCTTAAAATGGGAAATTCTAGCGTGGAGCGGGTAGAAATAAACGGGGTCACTTTCAATTATGGAGCGCTGAATAGCCTGGATATTGCTGAGGGACGTTATTTCACAGAAAGTGAGATGAATTCGGCGCGCAATGTGATAATTCTTGGGGCGGATGTAGCGGACGGATTATTCCCGAGCGGAAAAGCATTGGGAGAGTCGGTGCAGACCTTCGGCCGTCGCTTCACAGTTATTGGAATTTTACCCAAAGAAGGGGCCAATATCATCGGCCAAAGTCATGATAGTAAAGCTATGATTCCTGCCACACTATTCACCTTCCTCAAGGGGGATGAATTTGGCGGTTCCGCGATTCAAGCGAAGGTAAAACAAGGATTCAGCACCCTAGAACTAAAAGAAGAACTACGAATGCACATGCGCGCCATACGACGCCTTAAACCCATTTCTGACGATGATTTCACTTTGAATGAATCCTCCGTATTCTCTCAAGGTTTAGACACTATGTTTGGAGCAATCGGAATCGCTGGAACAGTCATTGGCGGTTTTTCCATCTTGGTGGGCGGTTTTGGAATTGCCAATATTATGTTCGTCTCTGTCCGAGAGCGTACGGGCCAAATCGGAATTCAAAAGGCGCTCGGCGCAACCCGTAGTTTCATTCTCACTCAGTTTTTGGTTGAATCCACGTTGCTCTCCCTCGCGGGCGGCTTGGCCGGCTTAATCCTCGTAGCGGGCCTCATGATGATAGGCAGCGCGATTTCAGGTTTTGAATTGGCAATGAGTTCGAACAATGTGCTCACTGGAATTCTCCTGTCTGCGGGGATTGGATTGCTTTCTGGTTTGGCGCCGGCATCCATGGCGGCACGATTAGATCCAGTCGAAGCAATTCGCTTCAATCAATAAGAACTCGTTTAAAGAGCAGAAGCCACTTCTTCGCACAGCTTTTCTAGCAAGGCTTGATCTTCTGGACCAAAGGCGTTCCGAACATGGCTATCAATATCTAGTTGACCAATGAGCTTCCCATTCTTGTAGATTGGTAGGACTATTTCTGATTTTGTTTCGATGGAACAGGCCAAATAATTGTCTTGGGCATGCACATCAGGGACGACAAAAACCTCTCCACTTTCGGCCACTTGTCCGCAAATCCCTCGCCCATATGGTATTTGCGTGTGACTCGTTGTAGCACCCACATAGGCGCCGAGCTCCAAACTGCGGTCGTCGTCATTCATCCAGTAAAATCCCACCCAATTATAGTTTGGACATTCGGTCTGAAGACGGGCGCACAGGGCCAGGTGTTGCTCAAATGAAGCGGCAATTTTTGTACGCAAATCCATAATGGCTGAAACAATTAATTGAAGAGGGTCCAGATTTTTGGGACGAACAATACGATGGCTATGGCCACTGCAAAAGCGGAAGCGATGAGCACTGAGCCGGCGGCCAAATCTTTAGTTCTCTTTATGGCAGGATGATCCTCTGGATGAACAAAATCGCACAAGGCTTCCAGCGCCGTATTCATTAACTCCAAACCCAAAATCAGCCCAAACAGACTAAATAAAATTATCCACTCAAAAAGGGAAACCTCCAAAAAATAAGCGATTAAACTCACAATGATCATGGCCAAAAAGTGGATGCGCACGGTCAGTTCACTTTCCCAACTTAAGGCAATTCCATTGACTGCTTGTCGAAGGCGCATCAAACCATGTAAAAAGAGTTTTTGAATGGGTTGTCTCTCCATGTTTCAAAGGTAGTAATGGGTGGCTGCACGACTCGCATTGCCGCCCTAAAAAGTTAGGATGAAGTGCCTTGAGTTATTTCCCCTTCTTTCGCAATCTCATTGGGAGTGTGCGTAAAAATAATCCAAGTCGGCGCTAATGAGAGTAACCTGAGAAAAAGAACTTTTAGGTAGTATCTTTGACCGTTATTAATAAAAGCACATTGCTCATGGCAATATTCCGCCGTTTCTTTCTTGCACTGCTATTTGGTTTCCCATTGATGTCGGGGGCTCAAACACTCGACTTGGTGCAAGCCCCAAACCTGTCCAAGTGTACCGGAGACTCCTTGCGTCTCACCATGACCATTGGAGCCCCGGGAATGGCTGTCTCAAATGATTATTTTGTTTTACTCGCTCCAGGAATGAAAGCGGCTTTCACCCAAGCGTCTAGTGATACCTTGGAAATTGTTAAATGGCAATCAATCACACCTGCCCCCACGGGAACCGTAGCAGATTCGATTTCTGCGGGGGTTAAGTATGCTTGGGTAGTCATTCCTGTGACCATTACGACAAATAACTTCTACAGCCTGGCCGTCCGCTCCACAAGTCCAATTCTTTGGTCCGATACGATTCAGATGACGGTGAACGTTTCGCCTGAAGTGACGATTGATTCCATCATCGGTGGTTTTGAGAACCTTTACAGTGGTGGCCCAGATTGGGGGATGTGTGACGGGGATACCATTGTGCTTTATGCCTCAAAGGGTCTGGATAGTTATGTCTGGACCAATGGGGGTAGTGCCATTGCGGGTGCTTCGTGGGATTCATTACTAGTTTTTGCCAGCGGCACCTATGGCGTCACCGGTTCTTCTGGAAACTGTGACGTCATGAGCGTCGACACCATCATCAACATCTTTAGTCCTCAAACGACCATTACACACGTCGCCACAGGGATGTTTAGCCTAACCGTCCTGGACAAAGACAGCCAGGTAGATTCCTTAGCCTTCTGTGAAACGGAGTCGATCACTTTGCGCGGTCCAAGCACATTTGCCCCGGGTACCAGCCTTGCCTACCAATGGGTAAAAGATTCCATTGATCAGTTTGGCCAAACATTAAAAGTGACGATTAATGGCGCAACCAACCGTGACTTTACCACCAATTCCTCTGGCTTGTATTCTTTGGTGACATCATGGTTCCCGGGAGGATGCCCGGATACGAGCTACAGTGTAGAATTATTTGTTGACACGGTTCCGGATACCTTCATTGAAAACATCATGTGGTCGTGGCAAAGCGCCGCCTCCTTGGATATCTGTCCTGGTGACTCCACTTTGTTGCGAAGCAACGCAACAAGCTTGACGAATGATTGGACATTCCAATGGGAAGTTAAATACCCAATTAGCACAGGTACTTGGCAAGCAATACCAGGAGAAGACCAATCAGATCTCATCGTAGACACTGCCCTTTTCCTAGGTTCGGGGCAGTACCGTTTGGTCATTAATAGCGAAAGTTGTGACTTTACTACAGCGCCGTTACAAGTCAATGTCATCCCACTTCCCACTGTGAACGTAGCGCCCAAGGATAGTCTGGCTTTATGTGCTGGTGATTCAGTCCTTATCGGAGCTACAGGCAACGGTTTAAGTTATCAATGGACCTGGAGCACTGGATCCTACTCAGGAATCTCTTTCTATGCCAAGGACCCAGGCACCTATGTAGTGGAGGCCACCGGCCCCAACAATTGTTCAAGCTTTGACACGCTTCAAATCACGCAAATTGTGGTGACGCCCAATGCGGGACCAGATCAAGTGATCATGCCAGGTGATGTCGTACAACTCAACGCTACAGGTGGCTTGCAGTACTATTGGTATGCGGACAAACCGGCTTACTTCAGTGATCCGTATAATCCATCTGCTCAAACCCGTCCTACCCAGGATACTACTTGGTATTATGTGGAGGTGCGGAGCGCACTGGGATGTTTTGGAATTGACTCCATGATGGTGGTTCAGTTTAATCCGGCAACCCTCTTACCTAACATCACCAATGTTATGAATGTCATTACACCGAACGGTGATGGGTTTAATGACGTGTTTGACATGTCAGAAGTCGTTCAATCCGACTCCTGTGATATTGTTATTCTTGATCGTTGGGGATCCAAAGTCTACGACCAAGACCGCTACATAAGTGGTTGGGACGGACGAAATACAGGCGGGGATCCGCTACCTGACGGAACATATTATTACTTGCTGCTGTGCGATGGGGAACCTCGTTACCGTGGCGCCATTACTGTTATTCGCAATTAACCGCATCTGATCCATGAAAAAGACTTTCCTACTTGTTTTTACTTTGGGTAGCATCCTGGCACAAGGCCAGCAGCTTCCCTTGTATGCGAATTACTTCTTCGCCCCTCAAATGACCAATCCAGCGGCCTCAGGAGCGAATGGATTTAGTGAATTGACTACGATGCACCGCCAACAGTGGCAGGGTATGGAAGGCGCTCCTGAAACATCGGCTCTGGTATTTAATGGTGCCATGAATAAAGAGCGCATTGGTTATTCCGTCTATGCCTTCACCGACAAGACGGATATTGTGAGTCGTTCAGGCATTTACGGCAACTATGCCTACCATGCTCAACTTTCAGAAAACTCAGCTTTAAGCATGGGTGTTGGTGTGGGCTATGTGAACAATGCATTTGATATGGCCTCGGTTCGAGTCAAAAATGAAGGAGATCCCTTCTTGTTCCCTGCCAACCAAAATGGAACACTGGACATGACCCTCGGGGTCAATTTGCGTGTCGCAGATTTCAACTTGGGTCTGAGTGTGCCTCAGTTGCTCAACCCAACCATCACTTACAGTAATAACTATGATGGTCCGGTGGCATACCATCTCATTCGTCACTATGTGGCACGAACGCAGTACGATATCAATATTCAAAAAGATCGCATGGTCCTTTCTCCGATGGTCACGGTCCGTGCGGCCGCGTTTGTCAAGCCTCAGGTGGATGCAGGCTTATTGTTTGATATGAAGGAATATGGATACCTCGGTGCGATGTACCGTTCAAATTATGCGGCGACGATCAATGCTGGCGTGCATTTGACGCCGGTCCTTTCGTTGGGCTATGCCCATGAGTTTAGCACAAATACCTACGCATCTTATTTGGGAATGTCGAATGAATTTATTCTTTCATACAAGTTTGGCGACAACAACCGTAACGAGCGAATGGAATCCGAAATCAAACGCCTCAAGGACAAGCAACGTCAATCCAGTCAAGAAACTGAAAAACTATTGAATGAGCGTTTCGAAGAGTTTAAAGAGGAGCTCGGTGCGGCGCAAGTGGCTGAATTGGAAAAGCAGAAGGAAGCCCTCAAGGCCGAAGGAATGCAGATGCAAGAAGCCGGTGCCCAAAACGGTGGCTTACGTGGAAATCAGAACGGCAACCAAGGCGGGGGCAATAATGATGGATTCGCTGACAGTGGCTCGTGGGATCAAGGTGCTGCTTCAAAGAATAATGACGGTGCAATCAACAATGATGGAGCGATTAAGGGCTACCGCAATGATGAATACGCCAATAACGTGGCTCCTGGTTCTTCAGGCTACTATGTAACGGCGGGTGTTTATGGCGAATCAATCAATGCGGAACGCATGGCGAGCAGCCTATCGAAGAAAGGCATTTCAGCCAAGGTATTCCGCGATAACCGCAACAATATGTTCTACGTTTATCTGCTTAAGTTCCGCAACTATGAAGGAGCCGATCGTGCTAAGAGTTCAGGCCTCAATGGCCAGTATTCTGGTAAACTTTGGATCAAGGTGGTTGAGTAATGCGTAGACTCTTAGCAATTATTGTTCTGACCTCTGGTCTTTTATGGACGAGCCAAAGCGCATCCGCAGCGCATCTAGTAGGCGGTGAGATTACCTACGCGTGCAATGGAAGCAATAGCTATACCATAAAGCTTCGTATCTACCGCGATTGCAATAGTGGCGGGGCGCAATTTGACAACACGGTAACCTTTACCATTTTTGATAATACAGGAGCTCAGCTATTCAATCCAACGGTCAACAAAAGCCCGACCGTTAGCGTTCCGGTGGGAACAGGGAATCCCTGTTTGATATCCCCTCCGAACATCTGTACGGAGTATGCGGATTATGTGCATACCATGACCCTACCCGCACGGGTTGGAGGGTATACCATTTCCTATCAACGCTGCTGCCGCAATGCAACGATTTCAAACATCGCGGCCAGTGGTAAGGGGAACACGTATACCGTGCAGATTCCATCCATGGATAATTGCAATAGCTCTCCGGAATTCACGACAGTGCCTCCGATTCTTCTCTGCTTGAACGATGTTCAAAACATTAATTCCTCTGCGACAGATGCTGATGGAGATTCGATGTTTTACGAGTTTTGTGACATTTTGAATGGTGGGTCGAGTGGAAATGCCTCCCCTAACCCAGCTGCGGCACCACCGTATACTTCTATCCCTTTCATTGCGCCTCAATCAAGTACTAGCCCTATCCCGGGGAATCCAGCCTTGATTATCAATTCTAGCACGGGGTATATCACCGGTGTCGCCAATACTACGGGTCAATACGTGGTGGGTATATGTGTCAGTGAATACCGAAATGGGGCCCTTTTGTCGACGGTTCGCCGTGACTATCAATTCAACATTACCAATTGTGTGAGTAATGTCGTAGCGGATATGCTTACCCAAATTGAAAAGCCAAGTTTACTCTGTGGAGGACGAACCATGGCATTTCAAGCTCAAACGGGTGGTGCGATTTCCTACTTCTGGGATTTTGGCGATACCACGACGGCGCAAGACACAAGTTCTTCCCCGTCTCCCTCATGGACCTATCCTGATACTGGAGAATATACCATCATGTTGGTCATCAACCCTGGGCTTGTTTGTACGGATACGGTGTTTGAGTCATTCCATATTTACGACGCACCGGACTACGTCATTGCATATGATGGCCAAACGTGCTTCGAAGCACAGGACATTAGCTTTTATGCGAGTGGAAGCACCCCAAGTGACGCCAGCTTCTCCTGGGATTTTGGAAACCTAGCGAATGTCTTCGGGGCAACAGGAGATACCGTTGAACACGTGAGCTGGTCTCAGCCGGGCAAGTACCCTGTGCGATTAATCGTTTTCTCGAATACATGTCCGGATACCACATATGATACCATGAATGTGGTACAGTGGTCTCTTCCAGTATTTGCTGGAAATGATACGGTGATTGCTCGAGGTGATACGGCCTATTTGAATGTTACTTCTGGTGCTGCCTACCGTTGGTTTGCAGATAAGCCTGTCTACTTCAACAATTACCGTCAACAGGATCCTCATACCTGGACCTATCAGGATTCAACGACCTTTTATGTGATTGTCACCAATTCAGTAGGCTGTCAAGGTATCGATACGGTATTCGTGTATTATTCGCCGGATCAAACGATTCCAGACCTTAGCAATGTTCAGAATGCCATGACGCCAAATGGGGATGGGATGAACGATGTTTTGGATTTGTCTGAAGTCACCTTTGATGATCAGTGTACCCTACGCGTGCTTAATCGATGGGGTGGCCAAGTCTACAGCCAGGAAAATTATGATGACACTTGGGGAGGTACCAATATCAATGGTAACCCTTTGCCTCCTGGTACGTATTACATCTTATTGCATTGCGATAAAGAACTTCGCTATGGAGGTCCTGTCACGATTATTCGCTAAGAGTATTACGTGCTAGAGATGTATCAAAAAAAAGCCCGGTCGTATCGACCGGGCTTTTTTATACGTAAAAACCGATTGAGGTTGGGCTCTAGCTCCTATTGGAACATGTCTTTTACACGATCGAAAAATCCCTTGTCGCTTTTACCTGGATTTGGCTGAAAATGATCGTTAGCTTGAAGCTTTTCGAGCATTTCTTTTTCTTCCGAGTTCAAGGATTTGGGCGTCCATACAGAGACATGGACCAAAAGATCTCCCGTCCCATAACCCTCTACGCTAGGTAATCCCTTTCCTTTGAGTCGAAGTGTTTTTCCACTTTGAGTACCGGCCTCAATTTTCATGCGGGCCTTTCCCTGAACCGTTGGGATTTCGGCTGTAGTTCCGAGAGCCACATCTGGAAAAGATAAGTACAGGTCATAGTGCAAGTTCTGACCTTCACGCACCAGCTCGGGATGCGCTTCTTCTTCAATGCTTACGATTAAGTCCCCTGCAGGACCGCCAACAGGTCCGTGGTTGCCTTTCCCTCCAACGCGCAGTTGCATGCCATCTTGAACCCCTGCAGGGATCTTCACGCTGACCACTTCTTCAAGGCGCTCTAGACCATCGGAACCGACGCCATCAGGTCGCTTGTCGATCATTTGGCCCGAACCATTGCAGCCATGGCAAGCGGAGGCGGTCCGCATTTGGCCAAGGATAGTATTCTGTACTCGGGTGATTTGACCAGAACCGTTACACACCGTACAGGTCTTAAAAGTTAAGCCTTCGGCTGGCACGGCCCGGCGAATTTTAATCTTCTTCTCAACACCGCCCACGATATCCTCAAGGGTGAGTTTAACACGAACTCGAAGATTTGCTCCTCGGGCTGCCCCGCCTCGGCCACCGCCGCCAAAACCGCCAAAACCACCGCCGCCAAAGATGTCTCCAAAATGACTGAAGATGTCATCCATGTTCATGCCGCCACCGCCAAAGCCACCGCCGCCGCCTGGGCCGAAAGCTTGGTGACCGAACTGGTCATACTTCTGTTTTTTCTCAACGTTAGACAAAACTTCGTAGGCTTCTGCCGCTTCTTTAAACTTGTCTTCTGCCGCAGGATCCCCAGGATTCTTATCCGGGTGGAATTGAATAGCCATCTTGCGATAGGCTTTCTTTATTTCATCGGGAGAAGAAGATTTGCTAACGCCTAGAACTTCGTAATAATCACGCTTTGCCATCTCAAGTAGGGGATTGGTCCGCAACTACCACCTTGGCATAGCGAATGATTTTAACACCAAGGCTATATCCTTTTTCAATTTGATCGATCACCTTACCGGCCATATCGGGGCTTGGAGCGGGAATATTCGTAATGGCCTCCATTGTTTCCACATCGAACACTTTACCAATACTAGAATCCATTTCAGTGAGTCCTTCGGCTTTTAGGCTGTGCATCAATTTGGTGTAGATCAGTTCCATGCCGACGCGCTCGGGGGAATCTGCAGCGATGTTCTTTAAGGCGCGTTCAAAGTCATCCACGATGGGGAGAACTGCTTTAATAACTTTCTCATTGGCCGTAGCCATTAAATCCAAGCGCTCGCGGGCATTTCTGCGACGGAAGTTCTCAAACTCCGCATATAAACGCAGATTCTGATCCTTCATCTCCTGGACGATTTCTTCGTGGCTTTGAGGAGCTTCCTCCGAAACCTCTGTCTCAGGATGGTTTGGACTAGAGGATTGTTCAGTGTCAGTTTCTGGTACCTCGGTTTCGTGCTTTTTGGAATCTTTTGCCATGGTGTGAATTAACTATAGTCCCCTAAACGCAAACAATCTGCCAAACTGAATCAGGTGTCAGATTGGCAGACAGTAGGGAGTATGGCGCATGACAGCGCCCAAACTAGGTCGTTTTGTCCGGCCTTATTTCAATAATGATTTGAGGGCTGCTTCTAACTGCGCTCCGCGCAAGCCCTTTGCAATCACTTTTCCGTTTCCGTCCAATAAATAGGTCATTGGGATAGAATTCACCCCGTAAATCGCAGCTCCCTGGGCTTTCCATCCACGAAGGTCACTCACATGGCTTGACCACACGAGACCATCTTTTTCAATGGCTTGTACCCAGCGATCCTTGGCTTGGTCTAAACTCACGGAGTAAATTTCAAAGCCCTTTCCTGCCGTGTACTTTTTGTCTTTGTATTCATTATAAATGCGAACAACATTTGGGTTCTCCATACGGCATGGACCACACCAGGAAGCCCAGAAGTCAATGAGTACGACTTTACCGCGTAAATCACTCAACTTTACAACATCCCCGCTGGGGTTGGGAAAAGCCAATTCAGGAGCTTGATCACCGACATTAATATTCGCCAATTGGACGCTATTCACTGGTCTAGTGCTTTCCATGGCAGGACGTCCAGCGGTCCAAACCAAGGCACTAGCGAGAAGAAGGGTAAAAACAGAGTATTTCATAGTGGGGTACAAGTTAGGCTGAAATGCGTTCAATTTGGGCACCAAGGGCGCGAAGGCGTTCGTCAATGCGTTCATAGCCTCGGTCAATTTGTTCGATGTTGTGGATTGTACTCGTCCCCTCCGCACTCAAGGCAGCAATCAACAGAGCGATACCTGCACGGATGTCAGGGGAGGTCATTGTCGTGGAGCGCAAAGACACCTTCCGGTCCAATCCAATGACCGTGGCACGGTGCGGATCACACAAAATAATTTGGGCTCCCATGTCAATGAGTTTATCGACAAAGAACAAGCGACTCTCAAACATTTTTTGGTGAATGAGCACTGAGCCTTTCGCTTGAGTGGCTGTGACCAAGACAATACTCAAAAGGTCTGGGGTGAATCCAGGCCACGGGGCATCGGCTACCGTCACCATTGATCCATCGAGATAGGACCCAATTTCATAAGATTCTTGGGAAGGCACATAAATGTCATCCCCTTGAATTTCTAATTGTATACCTAATTTTTTGAATACGTCAGGAATCACGCCTAAATGTGCTACACCCGCATTCCTAATAGTCAAGGCACTGCGTGTCATCGCGGCGAGGCCGATCCATGAGCCAATTTCGATCATGTCCGGGAGGCAACGATGTTCAGTGCCACCAAGACGCTCAACCCCGGTTATAGTAAGTAAGTTTGAGCCGATGCCTTGAATATGCGCACCCATCCGAACAAGCATATTGCAAAGCTGCTGGAGGTAAGGCTCACAAGCAGCATTGTAGATAGTGGTAGTTCCGGGGGTAAGGGCAGCGGCCATGACGATATTCGCGGTCCCGGTGACGGAAGCCTCATCCAATAACATATAGGCCCCTTTTAGTCCTTCTGCCGGGGTTTCCACCCCATAGAAATGCGAATTCTCTTCATATTTAAACTCGGCACCTAGCTTCATGAAACCCAAGAAGTGGGTATCTAGGCGGCGGCGACCGATCTTATCTCCTCCTGGCTTGGGTATATATCCTTTGCCAAACCTCGCCAAAAGAGGACCGACCAACATGATAGAGCCGCGAAGCGATGCACCCTTTTTTTTGTATGCGTCCGAAAAAAGGAAGTTTACGTCCACATTCTTAGCGCAGAAGCTATAATCTCCATGACCATGCTTGCTCACCGCCACGCCGAAATCCCCCAAAATCTCAATCAATTTATTGACATCGACTATTTCTGGGATGTTAGAAACACGCACAGTCTCCTCAGTGAGTAGGACGGCACAAAGAATTTGCAAGACTTCGTTTTTGGCCCCTTGCGGATGTACGTCGCCTTGGAGGCGAATTCCCCCTTTGATTTTAAAACTTGACACAGGAATTGGGGATTATTTACGTTTAAAGTTGGTTTTCCGCTTGAAGTTCGGCTTGGCCTTTTTCTTCGTGCGAGTGTGGAGTGGGGCGTTCTGTGAAACCACTCCTCGATTTACGGACAGGGTCGACTTCTCCTGACCTAATTGGCCGGCAGACAGGGTGCGCAGTTCGGCGTAAATAACCGCATCATCCACATTGTCTTTGTTCCAAGAGAGGTAGGCGCGCTTCATCTGATTGGCAATATCCAATTCCATGGCATCGCGCTCTTCGGAAGCATCCATGGCGGATACCGTGGATATCAGATTCTGCAAAATGTTGCCATAGTAGCGGTGACTCCGGCTCTTCTGAGGGTATGGGACGGCGTCCGGCTTCCCACTCAACTTCTCCCGTGTGGGAGTAGGATAAGGGCAGTCCACATCGAGTCCAAAGTTGGACATCACAAAAAGATGGTCCCATAATTTATGCCGGTAATCCGGGTTATCGCGAAGTCCTGGGTTGAGGTTACCTATCACATCAATAATACTGTTGGCCACCTTGGTGCGGTGTTCGCGTTCAGGCAGGGTCAGGCAATATTCAATCATGGACTGGACATGACGCCCGTATTCAGGCATGCGAAGGTCCTCGCGGTCCGTATTGTAGTCCAATGCCAACGCGGCAATTTGAGAAGTTTCAATCATGGTAGTAGTTGCAATTTAGCAAACTTGAGGAGCAATTTTTTCTCCCCAGCGTTATCAAATTCAATTGTGGCTTTACGCTCGGTGTCTTCCCCGGTTAATTCGGTTACTTTCCCTATGCCAAATCGGTCATGGACTACCCGCAATCCAACTGCCAAATCCAGGTTTAGGGCGTGTTGACTATTCCCGGTGGAGGCTGACGCCTGTTGCATTGGCTTGAGCGCGGTAGGTCTTCGGAAGCGAACCGGGGCAGGCGGGGGACTGCTTAATCGTTCCGCTGGCTTCGTGGACTTTGGAGCAGTTCGCACTGATCCTCGTTGCCGACTCGAAGGTACATCAAAGGCATCTCGTAATTCATTCGGAATGGAATAGCTTGGTTGAAACTCCGGAATGTGAATGTCCAAAGTAGCTTCATCAAGCTCTTCCAAGAATCGACTAGGCTCACAATCGATGAGCTTTCCCCAACGATAGCGAACGTGGGCATAGGTCAGGAACGCCCTCTTTTCTGCGCGAGTCAGAGCAACATAGAATAATCGACGTTCCTCTTCTAGGTCCGAGCGCGAACCCATTGACATCATGGATGGAAATAAATTCTCTTCCATCCCCACTACAAATACGACAGGGAATTCCAAACCCTTGGCTAGGTGAATCGTCATGAGATTGACCTTAGGGCGGTCATCGTCATCTAGGCGATCTGCATCCGTCAACAGGGCTATATCTTGCAAGAAGGCGCCCAAGCTAGGGTCGCCATCTTCCACCTGCTGTTGTTGCTCCACAAAATCTTTAATCCCGTTCAGCAATTCTTGAACGTTCTCATAGCGGGAAATGCCTTCGGGCGTTTTGTCATCCGAAAGCATCTTAATCAAGCCACTGCTCCGAGCAATATGCTCCACGACATCAAAGGCATCCTTCTGTTCTGCGATGATTTGATAGGAAGTAACGAGGTCAATAAATGCCAAAAGACGCTCCTGCGTGGGCTTGTTGATATTCACGTTCCACTCACTCGCCTGACTGGCCGCATCCCAAAGGCTTGCTTGCCGATCATTGGCAGCAATGGTCAATCTGGCCAAGGTGGTATCGCCAATCCCTCTGGCGGGAAGATTAATGACGCGTCGAAAAGCTTCTTCGTCTTTAGGATTCACCGTGAGGCGGACATAGGCCATTAGGTCTTTGACTTCTTTCCGCTGGTAAAATGAGAGGCCTCCAAATATCCGGTAGGGGATGTTTCGTCGGCGGAAGGCATCTTCAAAAGCACGGGACTGCGCATTCGTCCGATACAAGATGGCAAAATGGTCATGTGGGGTGTGCTCCCGCATATTTAACTCCCAAATCGTCTGAGCTACAAAATTTCCTTCATCGGAATCCGACACACTCTTGTGCACTACTATGCGCTCGCCTTTTGGGTTTTCAGTCCAAACATTTTTCTCCAGTTGATCTTGGTTGTGCTTGATGAGCGAATTCGCAGCCTCCACAATGCATTGACTGCTGCGGTAGTTTTGTTCCAATTTAAACAGCTTGGCGTCCGAATAGTCTTTTTGGAAATTGAGAATGTTTCGAATATTGGCTCCACGGAATGCATATATACTTTGGGCATCATCACCCACCACGCACAGGTTCTCAAAGCGAGAGGCCAGAGCCTTAACGATGAGGTATTGCGAGTGGTTGGTATCCTGGTATTCATCAACCAAAATGTATTTGAAACGGTCTTGGTAGCGAGCGAGTGCATCGGGAAATTTAACAAAGAGCTCATTCGTTTTCAGTAGCAAGTCATCAAAGTCCATGGCGCCAGCGCGAAAACACTTTTCTGTGTAGGCAACGTATAGATCCCCAAGTTTGGGCATTCGAGCTGAAGCATCGGCTTCTTGCAAATCGGCGCGACTTTGGTAGGCTTTTGGAGTTATGAGGTTGTTCTTGTAGGAGGAGATCCGACCAGCGACTCCTTTCACCTTATAAATGTCCTTATCCAAGTCCCGCTCTTTTATCAGGCCAGCAATGACCTTTTGGGCATCTTCACTATCATAAATGGTGAAATTGGAAGGGTAGCCCAATCTGTGTCCTTCGATGCGAAGAATGCGTGCAAAGACGGAGTGAAAGGTTCCCATCCATAAATTCTTGGCTTCTGTGCCCCCAAGGAGGGCCTCAATCCGACCCTTCATTTCCCGTGCCGCTTTGTTGGTGAAAGTGAGGGAGAGAATGTTGAAAGGATCGACGCCTTTCTCCATGAGATAGGCTATTCGATAGGTCAGCACGCGGGTCTTTCCCGATCCCGCGCCAGCAATAACCATGACAGGGCCCTCCGTCTGCTGGACAGCTTGCTGTTGAACCGAATTGAGGGCAGATAAATAACTGGACATGGAAGGAATCCAAAGGTAGCGTTTGCCGAAGCGATGAAAAAGTTTAAAAACTGCTGTGAAATCTAAATGTTTGATAGGGAAAAAAGGTCTACATTTGCAGTCCCTTAAAAACTAAGGAAGAATTTTATTGTAGCGACGACAACCAACACAATTATCAAGAATGCCAACCATTCAGCAGCTCGTCCGTAAAGGGCGAGTCAAATTAGTAAAGAAGAGCAAGTCAGCAGCGCTGGATTCTTGCCCTCAGCGCCGCGGCGTGTGCACGCGGGTTTACACAACTACTCCTAAGAAGCCGAACTCCGCTATGCGTAAGGTCGCCCGTGTGCGCCTCACCAACGGAAATGAGGTCAACGCCTACATTGGTGGAGAAGGTCACAACCTTCAGGAACACTCCATCGTGCTTGTGCGCGGCGGACGTGTAAAAGACTTGCCAGGTGTCCGTTATCACATCGTTCGCGGTGCATTGGATACAGCCGGTGTGAGTGGCCGAATGCAGCGCCGCTCCAAGTATGGTGCAAAACGACCCAAAGTCAAAAAATAATAGGAAACCATGAGAAAGACGCGTGCCAAGAAGCGCCCCCTATTACCGGATCCACGTTTCAACGATCCTTTGGTAACCCGCTTCGTAAACAATTTAATGTACGACGGTAAGAAGTCGACGGCCTATGCCATCTTCTACGAAGCGATCGACTTAGTTTCTGAAAAGTCTGGCGAAGCCAACGGCTTGGAACAATGGAAGACGGCTTTAACCAATGTTATGCCTCATGTGGAAGTTCGTAGCCGCCGTGTTGGTGGTTCAACCTTCCAAATTCCTCAACAAATTCGTCCCGAACGCAAAATCTCCATGGCAATGAAATGGATGATTGGATATGCTCGTGGCCGCAATGAAAAAAGCATGGCTTCCAAGCTTGCTGGTGAAATCATGGCGGCGGCTAAGGAAGAAGGCGCAGCAGTGAAGAAGCGTATGGATGTCCACAAAATGGCCGAGGCCAACAAAGCCTTCTCACATTTCCGTTTCTAATCTAAGATATCATGTCTAAGCGCGATTTAAAATTCACACGTAACATTGGTATCATGGCCCACATTGATGCGGGCAAAACGACTACCACCGAGCGAATTTTGTACTACACGGGAGTTAGCCACAAGATTGGTGAGGTTCACGACGGTGCTGCTACCATGGACTGGATGGTTCAGGAGCAGGAGCGGGGAATCACAATAACCTCTGCGGCGACTACATGCTTTTGGCGCTTCCCTACCGATCAAGGTAAGGATGTGGATAACACCCAGGAATACAAAATCAATATTATTGACACCCCGGGACACGTTGACTTTACCGTAGAGGTAGAGCGCTCCTTACGTGTATTGGATGGTGCCGTAGCCTTGCTATGTGCGGTAGGTGGTGTCCAGCCGCAGACAGAAACTGTTTGGCGTCAGGCCACTAAGTACAACGTACCTAGAATTGCCTTCGTGAACAAAATGGACCGCACAGGGGCTGATTTCTTTAATGTAGTTCGCCAAATTGACGAGAAGTTGAAAGGCAATCCTATTCCTCTTCAAGTGCCAATCGGTGCCGAGACGGAATTCCAAGGCGTTGTTGACTTGATTGATAACGAAGCAATCATTTGGGATGATGCTACTCAAGGTATGACATACAAGGTGGTAGATATTCCAGCTGACTTAGTTGATGTTGTAGCTGAATACCGCGAGAAATTGGTAGAGGCCGTAGCTGAATTCGATGACAACTTAATGGAAAAATTCTTTGACAATCCTGACAGCATTACTCGTGAGGAATTGGTTGAAGCTATCCGTAAGGCCACCATCGCCCAGAAAATCACTCCAGTTCTTTGCGGATCGGCGTTCAAGAACAAAGGGGTTCAGACCATGTTGGATGCGGTCATGTCGTTTATGCCTTCTCCAGTAGATGTGGAAGGAATCATCGGTACCAACCCTGATACCGAACTAGAAGAAATGCGCAAACCGGATCCAGATGAGCCATTTGCTGCGTTGGCATTCAAGATTGCCACAGATCCTTTCGTAGGTCGTTTGTGCTTCTTTCGTGTGTACTCCGGGTCTATTGCAGCTGGTTCTTACACTAAAAATATGCGTTCTGGAAACAAGGAGCGTATTTCGCGCATCTTTCAAATGCACTCAAATAAGCAGAATCCAATCGACATGATTGAGGCTGGGGACATTGGTGCAGGTGTTGGTTTCAAGGATATCCGTACAGGAGATACCTTGTGTGACGAAAAGCGTCCAATTGTTCTTGAATCTATGAGTTTCCCTGAGCCTGTTATCGGTTTGGCGGTTGAGCCTAAGACCCAAGCTGACGTTGACAAGTTAGGTATGGCGTTGGCTAAGTTGGCTGAAGAGGATCCCACTTTCCGTGTTCACACCGACGAAGAGACTGGTCAAACAGTAATCTCCGGTATGGGCGAATTGCACTTAGAAATTATTGTTGATCGCTTGAAGCGTGAATTCAAAGTAGAGTGTAATCAAGGTGCTCCTCAAGTTCAATACAAGGAGGCCCTTACTCAAGAATACAATCACCGTGAGGTTTACAAGAAGCAAACAGGTGGTCGCGGTAAGTTCGCGGACATCGTCTTCTCAATAGGCCCTGCTGATGAAGACTTCGTAGGTCAGCTTCAGTTTGAGAATAATATTAAAGGAGGTAACATTCCTCGTGAATTTGTTCCAGCGGTAGAGAAAGGATTCAAGGATGCCATGAATAATGGTCCGTTGGCAGGCTATGCCATTGACACCATGAAAGTGACTTTGACTGACGGTTCTTTCCACCCTGTGGATTCGGACTCGTTATCCTTTGAATTGGCTGCAAGAATTGGCTTCCGTGAGGCAGGCAAGAAGGCACGTCCAGTGATCTTGGAGCCTTTGATGAAGATGGAGGTCGTCATGCCCGAATCTTCTATGGGTGACGTCGTCGGTGACTTGAACAAGCGCCGCGGTATTGTTGAAGGCATGGACACGAAAGACGGAGACTCTGTCGTTCTCGCCAAGGTGCCTTTAAGTGAAATGTTTGGATACGTTACCACCTTGCGTACGATCACTTCAGGCCGTGGCAGCTCTTCTATGGAGTTTAGTCACTATGCTGAAACACCATCAAGTATTGCTGAGGCGGTTATTGAGAAAGTAAAGGGTAGCAAATAAGTCTTATTCAAGTTATGAGCCATAAAATTCGCATTAAACTCAAGTCTTACGACCATATGCTCGTAGACAAGAGTGCAGAGAAAATCGTGAAAACGGTGAAGAGCACTGGGGCTGTAGTCAACGGTCCTATTCCTCTTCCGACGAACAAGCGTATCTACACGGTACTGCGTTCTCCGCACGTAAATAAGAAAGCCCGTGAGCAGTTTGAGCTTTCAAGCTACAAGCGTTTGTTGGACATCTATTCTTCTTCAAGCAAGACAATCGATGCTCTAATGAAGCTGGAACTTCCCAGTGGTGTTGAAGTAGAAATCAAAGTTTAATTTATTCCAATTGAAATCATGCCTGGACTAATTGGCAAGAAAATCGGAATGACCAGCATTTTCGACGCGGATGGCAAGAACCAACCGTGTACGGTCATTGAATTGGGCCCCTGCGTGGTTACCCAATTGAAAACAGAAGATGTCGATGGTTACGCAGCCGTGCAGATAGGATTTGGGGAAAAGAAAAACCCAGTTCAAGCTGCCGCCGGCCATGCCAACAAGGCGAATACCACCGCCAAGAAGAAATATGTCGAATTCAAAGATTTTGCGGAAGGCTCAGTGGGCTTGGGTGATATCTTGACCGTTGAGATGTTTGAAGAAGGTGAATTTGTGGACATCGTTGGAACAACAAAAGGTAAGGGCTTCCAAGGGGTTGTTCGCCGCCACGGCTTTGCCGGGGTAGGACAAAGCACCCACGGTCAGCACAACCGCCTCCGTGCACCAGGATCTATCGGTGCAGGTTCTGATCCCTCGCGCGTATTCAAAGGTACCCGCATGGGTGGCCGTATGGGTGTAGACCGCGTGAAGATCCAGAACCTTCAAGTTTTGAAAATTGACACTGAGCAGAATTTGCTAGTGGTGAAGGGTTCAGTACCTGGAGCTAAGCAGTCGCTCGTAATTGTTGAGAAGTAATGGAATTGCGCATTGTTAACCAACTGGGTGAAGACACAGGTCGCATGGCGATCCTGAATGATGATGTTTTCGGCATCGAACCCAATGAGCACGCCATGTATTTGGACGTGAAGCAGTACTTGGCGAACCAACGTCAAGGAACACACAAGGCGAAGCCGCGTGCGGAAATTTCTCGCACAACCAAAAAGCTGCATAAGCAGAAAGGTACAGGTGGCGCTCGTCATGGTAGCATGAAGTCTCCCTTGTATCGTGGTGGTGGTCGTGTATTCGGACCTGTGCCTCACGAATATGGCTTCAAACTAAATAAAAAGTTAAAAACTCTAGCACGTATTTCTGCTTTTTCTTCCGTGGTGAAGGAGAATCAAGTGATTGTTGTTGAGAATCTTAGCTTCGAAGCACCAAAGACGAAGCAGTACCACCAGGTCCTGCAATCCTTGGGGCTTAACGGAAAGAAATCCACTGTAGTGTTGGCTGAGTCAGATAAAAATGTATATTTGTCATCCCGCAATTTTGAGGGGTCAAATGTGCTAACTGCTTCAGAGCTAAATACTTATTCAATTTTGAATGGTGGCACACTGATCCTAACTGAGGGCTCAATTGAGAAAATTCAAACGGCATTAACTACGAAATAATGGAAAGCATTCTGATTCGTCCCGTCATCACGGAGAAGGCCTCAGCCAGCGCTGAGGAGCGGAATCGCTACACCTTCGTCGTAGATAAAAAAGCCAACAAGGTTGAAATCAAAAAGGCCGTAGAGGCTGCGTACAATGTGAACGTCGAAAATGTTCGCACCATCATCGTCCCTGCCAAGCATATTGTGCGTCACACAAAAGCGGGCATGTTAGAAGGCAAAAAGTCTTCTTTCAAAAAGGCGATAGTGGATGTTCGTTCCGGTGAATCCATCGATATCTACGGTAATCTTTAAGCATCATGGGCGTACGTAAACTAAAAGCAATCACTCCGGGTCAGCGTTTTCGCGCCGTGAATGATTATGCCGCGATAACAGCCACTGCTCCAGAGAAGTCTTTGACGGCTCCTAAGAAACGCAGCGGTGGTCGTAACAATACTGGTAAGATGACCATGCGATACATGGGTGGCGGTGCTAAGCAGCGCTATCGTATTGTGGATTTCAAACGTGAAAAGTTTGGTATCCCCGCAACAGTTAAAACGATAGAATACGATCCAAATCGTTCCGCATTCATCGCCTTGGTGGTGTACGCAGATGGTGAGAAGCGTTATATCATTGCACCTAATGGCCTGACGGTGGATCAAATCATTGTCTCGGGTACAGGTTCAGCTCCTGAAGTGGGTAACTCCATGAAGTTGTCGGAACTTCCTTTGGGTACTATCATACACAATATCGAACTTCGTCCCGGTCAGGGTGGCATCATTGCACGCTCTGCGGGTGCTTTTGCCCAGTTGGCAGCACGTGACGGGAAGTACGCCACTTTGAAGATGCCTTCTGGTGAGACGCGTATGATCTTAGTTGAGTGTATGGCTACTGTTGGCGTTGTTTCCAACAGCGATCATCAGCAGGTGGCAAGCGGTAAGGCGGGCCGTAGCCGTTGGTTAGGTCGTCGTCCCCGTACACGTGGTGTAGCTATGAACCCAGTCGATCACCCAATGGGTGGTGGTGAAGGTCGTGCATCAGGAGGGCACCCACGTTCACGCAATGGTATTCCTGCAAAGGGTTACAAGACGCGTTCGCCGAAGAAGGCAAGCAACCGCTACATCATTGAAAAACGCAAGAAATAAGCGATGGCACGTTCACTAAAAAAAGGACCCTACATCCATTACAAGCTGCAGAAGCGAATCATGGAGAATGTAGAAGCAGGCAAAAAGACGGTGGTGAAGACCTGGTCTCGAGCTTCCATGATCAGCCCCGATTTCGTCGGACAAACTATCGCCGTTCACAATGGCAAGACTTTTATTCCTGTTTTTCTAACAGAGAATATGGTTGGTCATAAACTCGGTGAATTCGCCCCAACACGAACTTTCCGCGGTCACGGTGGAAAGAAAGATAAGGGTAAACGATAAGAAGCCATGGGAAAACGTAAACAACTCTCAGCAGTAGCCATGAAAGAAGCCCGCAAAAGCGTGGCGATGGCTAAATTGAATAACTGCCCAACTTCTCCACGTAAAATGCGCTTAGTTGCGGATTTGGTGCGTGGCATGGAAGTGACTAAGGCTCTATATGTGTTGAAGCACAGCGGTAAAGAGGCATCTATCCGTTTGGAGAAATTGCTACTTTCTGCACTCAGCATCTGGCAAACCAAAAACGAAGCTTCTTCTGTGGATGAGGCAAACCTAGTCGTTCAAACGATTAGCGTAGATGGTGGCCGTATGTTAAAGCGTGTTCAGCCAGCTCCCCAAGGTCGTGCTCACCGTGTGCGCAAGCGCTCGAACCACGTCACTTTGATTGTTGGAGAAGCACTTGTGACTCCTGAAGTAACCGAAGTTAACGAAGCTAAATAATGGGACAAAAAGCAAATCCTATCGGCAATCGCCTTGGTTTCATCCGCGGTTGGGACTCTCAGTGGTACGGTGGTCGTAACTACGGTGATAGAATCGCAGAGGATGCAGCCATTCGTAAGTATCTCTATGCACGTTTAGCTCGTGCGAACGTTTCGCGCATCATCATTGAGCGCACGCTCAAGTTGGTGACGGTGACGATTGCTACGGCTCGTCCCGGTGTAATCATCGGTAAAGGAGGAACGGAAGTAGATAAGCTTCGTGAGGAACTCAAGAAATTGACTAAGAAGGACGTCCAGATTAACATCCATGAAATTAAGCGTCCTGAATTGGATGCTAAATTGGTGGCTGATTCAATCGCTCGCCAAATTGAAGGTCGTATTTCTTTCCGACGTGCAGTCAAGATGTCAATAAGTTCAACCATGCGTATGGGTGCTGAAGGAATTAAAGTTCAATTGAGCGGACGTTTGAACGGTGCAGAAATTGCTCGTTCTGAGAAGTTCAAAGACGGACGGACTCCACTACACACATTCCGTGCGGACATCGATTACCATCTCTCTGAGGCGCATACGACCTATGGCCGTATTGGTATCAAGGTATGGATCATGAAAGGAGAAGTGTATGGCAAGCGTGATTTGACCAATGTTTTGGGCACTTCCAAGCGTCCTAACGCTAGCGGAACTGCTGCTCCAGGTCGTGGTCCAGATCGTCGCCGTCCTAACAATCGCAAAGCTTAATTCGGAGTTAGATCATGTTACAGCCGAAAAGAACAAAATACCGTAAGACCTTTAAAGGCAAAATGAAGGGCGTCGCCCAACGTGGAGCTACTTTAGCCTTCGGTTCCTATGGTATCAAATCTCTGGAAGAGGTTTGGATGACCGCCCGCCAGATAGAAGCTGCTCGTATTGCTGCGACACGTTTCATGAAGCGTGAAGGCCAGTTATGGATCCGCGTGTTTCCGGACAAGCCTATCACAAAGAAGCCGTTGGAAGTACGTATGGGTAAGGGTAAAGGTGCAGTAGAATATTACGCTGCAGTTATTCGCCCAGGCCGCATGTTGTTTGAATTAGATGGAGTACCCGAGGATGTCGCGGTAGAAGCATTGCGCCTCGCAGCGCAGAAGCTTCCTGTGAAGACAAAACTGGTAACCCGTCGTGATTTGGTAAAAGCCTAATTCCTGAGCGCCATGAAAATGAATGAAATCCAAAACCTGTCTCAGGAGGAATTGATGAACCAATTGACATCTGTCAAGAAGGAGTTGGCTGATATGCAGCGCAAGCATCGCATCAGCCCAATGGAGAACCCAATGGTGATCCAGGCAACGCGCAAAGTCGTGGCACGCTTGTCCACGGAAGTCACTAACCGCCAAGGTAAATAATTGAGGTCGATGGAAAATCAACGCAACCTCCGCAAAGAGCGAACTGGTGTAGTCACTAGTTCAGCAATGGACAAAACGGTCACTGTGAGCGTTTCTCGTCGCGTGAAGCATGCCATGTATGGCAAGTTCATCACGTTTTCGAAGAAGTTTCACGCCCATGATGAGACCAACGATTGCAATAAGGGCGACACCGTTCGCATCATGGAGACTCGTCCCATGAGTAAAACTAAAGTCTGGCGCGTCGTAGAAATTATCGAAAGAGCTAAGTAAAGATGTTACAAACAGAATCACGTCTCCGCGTAGCGGACAATACGGGTGCCAAAGAGGTTTTGGTCATTCGTGTATTGGGTGGTACACGCCGTCGATATGCCTCCGTGGGCGACAAAATTGTCGTCACCATTAAGGAAGCAGCTCCAGCGGGTACAGCCAAGAAGGGCACCGTCTCAAAAGCGGTAGTCGTTCGTACCAAGAAAGAAGTACGCCGTCCCGACGGTTCATACATCCGCTTTGATGACAACGCTTGTGTGTTGCTCGGTGCAAATGGTGAGATGCGCGGAACGCGTGTTTTTGGACCAGTTGCACGTGAGTTGCGCGACAAGCAGTACATGAAGATTGTTTCCTTGGCACCTGAAGTGCTTTAAGAATCTGAATACAATGGCAAAGTTTCATATCAAAACAGGAGACACGGTGATGATCATTGCCGGAGCTTCCAAAGGGAAGTCGGGCCGCGTGGTCCGCGTGATCCCCAAGCAGCAACGCGCTGTGGTGGAAGGTGTCAATATGATCACCAAGCATCTCAAGCCCACGGCGAGCAGTCCCCAAGGAGGCATCGAAAAAATGGAAGCACCTATTCACGTTTCAAACTTGATGGTGATGGACGCAACGGGAATTCCCTCGCGTACTCGTCTTGAGGTTGGTGAGAATGGTAAAACCGTCCGAATTTCCGTTAAATCTGGTAATCCCCTTGCGAAATAATGGAGCCTAAACTGAAGACAGACTTTCACAGTAAGGTAGTACCTGCGTTGAAGGAGCAGTTTGCTTACACAAACGATTTACAAGTTCCGCGCTTGCAAAAAATTGTTTTGAGCCAAGGTATTGGTGCAGCTGTATCAGACAAAAAATTGGTTGATAATGCGGTGGAGGAAATGACCATCATTGCCGGGCAGCGTGCTGTTCCAACCAAATCCAAGAAGGATATCTCAAACTTCAAATTGCGTAAGGGTATGCCTGTTGGCGCACGCGTCACGCTACGTGGAGAGCGTATGTACGATTTCTTAGAGCGCCTTTTGGTGTCTGCTCTACCTCGTATCCGCGACTTCCAGGGAGTAAAAGAAGGCTTTGATGGCCGTGGTAACTTTACCATGGGTATCACAGAGCAAATCATCTTTCCAGAGATTGAGATCGACAAAGTAAATCGCATCGCCGGTATGGACATCACGTTCGTTAGCTCTGCGAAAACAGACAAGGAGTGCAAAGCGCTTCTCCAGGAATTCGGAATGCCTTTCAAAAAATAAGTTATGGCCAAAGAATCAATGAAGGCGCGTGAGCGCAAACGTGAAGCTATGGTAGCTAAGTATGCCACCAAGCGTCAGGCTCTAAAAGAAGCTGGCGATTATGAAGGTTTACAAAAGCTTCCTAAAAATGCATCCCCTGTGCGTCTGCACAATCGGTGCAAATTGACGGGTCGTCCCCGTGGGTATATGCGCCAGTTTGGTTTATCCCGCGTTACGTTCCGTGAAATGGCCTTGAATGGAATGATTCCAGGTGTTAAGAAGAGCAGCTGGTAATCCTCCGAATTGTAAAGAACATGTATACAGATCCAATTGCAGATTTCCTGACTCGCATTCGCAACGGCGCTAAAGCCGGTCATGCAGTCGTCGAAGTGCCTTCAAGCAACATGAAGGTGGAAATTGCCCGTCTTTTGCAAGACCAAGGCTTTATCGCCAGCTACAAAGTAGATCAGGACGGTCCTCAGGGAACGCTCAAAGTGGCTTTGAAGTATGAAAAATCCTCAAAGCGTCCTGTGATTCGCGGTCTTGACCGTGCTTCACGTCCAGGTTTGCGCAACTATAAATCAGCAACAACGCTTCCCCGTGTTAAGAACGGTTTGGGTGTCGCTTTAGTCAGCACGTCGCAAGGCATGATGACCGATAAGGATGCTCGTTCTAAGAACATCGGTGGAGAAGTTATCTGCTACGTTTACTAAATCGACGATATGTCACGTATAGGTAAATCCCCCATCACGATTCCTGCCGGTGTAAGCATCACGGTAGAGAACTCTGTGGTCACGGTTAAAGGAAGTAAGGGCGCTCTCGTCCAAGTTGTTCCTGCCGAGATCGGTATCGAAATTGAAGAGAATGTGTTGACTGTGACACGTCCTTCTGATTCTAAACCACACCGCGCAGCGCACGGCTTGTACCGTTCTCTCATCAACAATATGGTTGTTGGA
Source organism: Schleiferiaceae bacterium (assembly GCA_029254375.1). GTDB lineage: Bacteria > Bacteroidota > Bacteroidia > Flavobacteriales > Schleiferiaceae > TMED14. The sequence goes on from JAQWXR010000021.1 coordinate 40,522, forward strand.
GTTTCTGAAGGCTTCTCAAAGCGTTTGGAGTTGGTCGGTGTCGGTTTCCGTGCCAGCCACCAGGGTCAAGTGTTAGACTTGTCGTTGGGCTTCTCCCACACTATTACAATGCAACTTCCCAATGAAGTGGTCGTCAATACCATCAGCGATAAGGGTAAAAACCCAATAATTGAGTTGTCTTCGTTTGACAAGCAATTGGTTGGTATGGTCGCTTCTAAGATTCGTGCATTCCGCAAGCCTGAGCCATACAAAGGAAAAGGTGTTCGTTATGTTGGTGAAATCGTTCGCAAGAAGGCTGGTAAGTCTGCAGGCAAATAATCCATAAGAGATCATGGCAACTAAAGAAATGACCCGTAGAGACCGTATTCACTTGCGTATTCGCAAAGTGGTGAATGGAACGGCAAAATGCCCACGCTTGGCCGTATATCGCAGTAGTAAAGAAATTTATGCTCAGTTGGTAGACGACGAGAATGGAACGACCCTGGCAATGGTATCCTCCTTGTCTAAAAATGGGGAGCCATTAACAGGTAGTAAGACGGAGCAAGCTGCTCAAGTTGGTAAGAAAATGGCCGAGGCCGCTATGGCTAAAGGCATCGATTGTGTCGCATTTGATCGTGGAGGGTTTCTCTACCACGGACGTGTCAAGGCTTTAGCCGAAGGTGCACGTGAAGGCGGACTGAAATTCTGATTTTAGAGATGAAAGAAATTACCTCAAAGAAAGTTAAGCCTAGCGGCTTGGAGCTCGTGGATCGCCTCGTAGGGGTTCAGCGCGTTACCAAAGTAACTAAAGGCGGTCGTGCCTTTGGATTCACAGCGATTGTCGTTGTGGGTGACGAGCACGGTATCGGTGGTTACGGTCTAGGCAAGAGCAAAGAAGTATCCGAGGCAGTGACCAAGGGTATTGAAGATGCGAAAAAGAATTTGTACCGCTTCCCCATTGTCAAAGGATCAATTCCTCACGAACAGGATGGAAAATTCGGTGGAGCGCGCGTATTCTTACGTCCAGCTTCTTCCGGTACTGGCGTGATCGCCGGTGGTGCAATGCGTCACGTGTTGGAAAGCGTGGGTGTCCACGACGTTTTGGCGAAGTCTAAGGGTTCTTCGAACCCACACAACTTAGTGAAAGCGACCTTTATGGCCCTTCACCAATTGCGTGATGCCAAGCAAGTAGCTCGTACCCGTGGGGTAGAGGTTTCTAAAGTATTTAACGGCTGATCCACCTATCATGGCACGTATTAAGATAACTCAAGTTCGCAGCATCATCAATCGCCCTCCCAACCAGAAAGCCACTATGGTGGCGTTGGGATTGCGCAAGATGAATCATAGCGTGGAGCACGAGAACACTCCCCAGATTGCAGGCATGGTTCGCACCGTGAATCACCTCGTTCAAGTTGAAGAAGTTAAATAAGTAGAATCTATGTCACTTCACAATATTAAACCCGCCGCTGGATCTACGTTCACCAAGAAGCGTCTTGGCCGTGGAGAGGGTAGTGGTTCCGCAGGCACCGCTGGTCGTGGTCACAAAGGACAAAAGTCTCGTTCTGGCTACAGCAAGAAAATCGGTTTCGAAGGAGGTCAAATGCCCCTTCAGCGCCGTGTGCCAAAGTTTGGATTCACCAACCCAAATCGTGTGGAATACCGCGCAATCAATTTGGATATCATCCAAGCCCTAATTGAAGAAAAGAAAGTTACGGAGATCAATTTGGACGTGTTGATGCAGAATGGCCTAGCCGGAAAGCATGACTTAGTCAAAGTTCTTGGCCGTGGCACGTTAACTACTGCCCTCAAAGTTTCTGCGCATAAATTCAGTGCATCTGCATCTGCAGCGATTGAAGCCGCCGGTGGTTCAGTAGAAACACTCTAAGGATCTAGATATGAAGCGATTTATCCAAACCCTCCAGAACATTTGGCGCATTGCCGAGCTGCGTGAGAAGATTCTCATGACAGCAGGATTGCTCTTAGTGTATCGTTTGGGTTCGAATGTGGTGCTTCCCGGTATTGATCCTGAATCACTAGGTCAACTAAAGAACCAGTCTTCGGAAGGCTTGGTGGGCTTAATTAATGCCTTCTCGGGGGGTGCCTTTGCAAATGCATCCGTTTTGGCTTTAGGTATCATGCCTTACATCTCAGCTTCGATTGTCATTCAATTGGCTGGTTTGGCTGTTCCTAGCATTCAAAAGATGCAGAAGGAAGGGGAGTCAGGTCGTCGCAAGTTGAACCAGATTACGCGCTACTTGACTATTTTGATTGTAGCCGCCCAAGCGCCAGGCTACATTACCAACTTGCTCATGCAAGGTGTCACGGTTACTATGCCCATGCCAACCTTTTGGTTCGCTTCATGGACTGTAATTATTGCTGGTACCATTTTCGCCATGTGGTTAGGGGAGCGGATCACTGAAAAGGGTATTGGAAACGGTATCTCTCTTTTAATCATGATCGGTATTGTTGCGACTTTACCGCAAGCATTCTTCCAAGAATTGGTCACCCAGCTTAGCCCTGCGGGCGGTGGTTGGATTAAGTTTCTACTCGAGTTGGTAGCCATCTATCTTGTTTTTCTTTTCGCCATTGCTATCACGCAAGCAGTTCGCCAAATTCCTTTGGAATATGCCAAACGCGTGGCAGGTGGGAGTAGTAAATCTCTTGGGCGCAGCTACTTGCCTATCCGTGTCAACGCCTCGGGTGTGATGCCGATCATCTTCGCTCAAGCCTTGATGTTCATTCCACTGACGGTGGTTCAGTACACAGGATTAGAAGGAGCAAGCGCGACTTGGATGGTAGATGTTTTTGGAGATATCCAAGGCTTCTGGTACAATTTTGTGTTTGCCATGTTGATTTTGGTCTTCACCTATTTTTATACGGCGATCCAAATCAATACGACGCAGATTGCTGATGATCTTAAACGTAATGGTGGCTTCGTACCAGGAATTAAACCAGGTGAGGCAACAGGCAGCTACATCGATGATGTTTTGGCCAAGATCACTCTACCAGGCGCCATTCTACTTGCCGTCATTGCCATCATGCCATCCATTGCGATGACTGCCGGAATGAATATGCAATGGGCTCAGTTCTACGGAGGTACCTCTCTGTTAATTATCGTAGGTGTCGTTCTCGACACCTTGATGCAAGTTGAAAGTTATTTGTTGAACAGCCACTACGACGGTCTCATGGACGGAGGTCGTTTGTCGGGCAGAAACAACGCGTTTTGATATGGCGAAACAAGGCGGAATAACTCAAGACGGCACCATCACCGAAAACCTTTCAAACGCAATGTTTCGCGTCGAATTGGAAAACGGCCATGTGGTGACGGCACATATCTCAGGTAAGATGCGGATGCACTACATCAAGCTTCTGCCTGGGGATCGTGTAAAACTGGAGTTGTCTCCGTATGATTTGTCCAAAGCACGTATTACCTACCGTTATTAAAAGATTTGTTTAGAAACACACCATGAAAGTTCGAGCATCACTTAAAAAACGTAGCGCTGATTGCAAGATTGTCCGTCGAAAGGGCCGCTTGTATATCATCAACAAGAAGAATCCGAAGTTGAAGCAACGACAAGGTTAAACCCATTAGACGAAAGAAATGGCGAGAATTGCTGGCATAGACCTCCCGAAAAATAAGCGTGGAGAAATTGGTCTGACCTATATCTACGGAATTGGTCGTTCCCGTTCGCGTGAAATCCTCACGGCGGCTGGAGTTGATATTAACATCAAAGTTCAAGACTGGACGGATGATCAACTACAGGAAATCCGTAATTGGATCACGGACAATGTAAAAGTGGAAGGGGAACTTCGTTCCGAAACCCAAATGAACATCAAGCGATTGATGGATATCGGATGCCAGCGCGGTATTCGCCACCGTCTTGGTCTGCCCCTTCGAGGTCAGCGCACCAAGAATAACTCACGCACTCGCAAGGGCAAGCGTAAGACGGTTGCAAACAAGAAAAAGGTAACGAAATAATCCATAACTGATGGCTAAGTCTACCAAGTCTACAAAGACGACGAAAAAGCGCAAGGTTAAAGTGGAAGCTGTGGGTGAAGCTCACGTAACCTCCACGTTTAACAACATCATCATTGCTCTGACCAATACGCAGGGTCAAGTCATTTCTTGGTCCTCCGCGGGCAAGATGGGCTTCCGTGGTTCTAAGAAGAATACGCCCTACGCTGCGCAGATGGCAGCAGAAAATGCAGCAGGGGTAGCCGTTGAGGCTGGCTTGCGCAAAGTAAAGGTGTATGTAAAAGGCCCAGGTAACGGTCGCGAGTCTGCGATTCGAAGCTTGAACAATTCAGGCATCGAGGTCACTGAAATTGTGGATATTACCCCAATTCCCCACAATGGTTGCCGTCCACCAAAGCGCCGTCGCGTATAATTATTTAATTGACAGAAAGAAATGGCACGTTATAGAGGTCCCCTTACGAAGATTGCCCGCCGCTTTGGTGAGCCCATTTTTGGCCCGGATCGCGCACTTGAAAAGCGCAATTATCCTCCAGGACAACATGGTAACCAGCGCAAGCGTGGTAAGAAATCAGAATACTCTGTTCAATTAGCTGAGAAGCAAAAAGCGAAGTATACCTACGGAATTTTGGAACGTCAGTTCCGTATTTTATTTGATCGTGCGTCTCGCTCGAAGGATGTTACCGGTGAGGTACTTCTCCAGTTGTGTGAGAGCCGCTTGGATAACGTAGTATATAGAATGGGCATAGCTCCTACTCGCCGTGGGGCACGTCAATTAGTAGGTCACCGTCACATCACCGTGAATGGCGATGTATTGAACATTCCTTCATACCAAGTAAAGACCGGAGATGTTATCTCCGTTCGTGAGAAGTCCAAAACCCTCGAGGTTATCACAGCAGCACTTTCTGGTGGCGGTTCCAACCAATATGGTTGGGTCACCTGGAATGATGCGACCATGACAGGAACTTTCAATAGCGTGCCTTCACGTGATATGATTCCTGAGAACATTAAGGAGCAACTGATTGTCGAACTCTACTCGAAATAAGATATGGCTATCCTTCAATTCCAAAAGCCTGAAAAGGTTATCGTCAATACGACCACTGATTCACACGGCCAGTTTGAATTCCGCCCGTTGGAGCCTGGATATGGCTTGACAGTAGGCAACGCGCTACGTCGTGTATTGTTGAACTCTCTTGAGGGTTTTGCATTTACCTCTGTTCGCATCGCTGGTGTTGAGCATGAATTCTCTACCATCAAAGGGGTAGTTGAAGATGTGACTGAAATGGTTCTAAACCTGAAGCAGGTTCGTCTCAAGCGTCAAATTGATTCTGCTGATGCAGAAACGGTGAAAGTCAGCTTGACAGGCAAAGACCAGTTGACTGCAGGTGACCTTGGGTCGTTCATGGTCAACTACCAGGTATTAAATCCTGATATGGTAATTTGCCACATGGACCCTTCGGTGAAGTTCGAAATGGAGCTGAGCATCGAAAAAGGCCGTGGATATGTTCCAGCCGAGGAAAATAAAAAGGTAGACGCCATGTTGGGCACTATCGCTTTGGATGCCATCTACACGCCCATCAAGAACGTTAATTACAGCATCGAAAACTTCCGTGTTGAGCAGAAGACTGACTTTGAAAAGTTGATCTTGGAAATTCAAACAGACGGTAGCATTGCGCCTCAAGACGCTTTGACCGATGCTGCACAAATTTTGATTCAGCACTTCTTGCTTTTCACAGACGAGCGCATGATTCCAGATTCGGAACCTGTGCAAGAGGTGGAGAGCTACGACGAAGAGGTTATGGAAATGCGCAAGTTGCTCCTAAAGCCATTGACTGAATTGGAACTGAGTGTTCGTGCTTTGAACTGCCTTAAAGCAGCTGAAGTAGAAACTGTAGCCGACTTAGTGTCATACACGAAAGCCGACTTGATGAAGTTCCGCAACTTTGGTAAGAAGTCATTGACTGAATTGGAAGATTTAGTTGCTCACTTGGGTCTTTCCTTTGGAATGGACACCACCAAATACAAACTGGATAAGGAATAATTTGCAATGAGACACGGCAAGAAATTTAATCACTTGGGCCGCACGGCTTCGCACCGAAAGGCGATGCTTAGCAATATGGCGAGCTCTTTGATTACCCATAAGCGCATTAACACCACGGTAGCTAAGGCGAAAGAATTGAAGAAATTCGTTGAGCCTTTGGTGACCCGCTCCAAAGTGGATAGCACGCACAATCGTCGTATGGTATTCAGTTACCTTCAAGATAAGTACGCTGTAACAGAGCTTTTCCGCGAAGTGGCCGTTAAGGTTGGTGACCGTCCAGGTGGATACACGCGCATCATCAAAACGGGTAACCGTTTGGGTGACAATGCAGAAATGTGCATGATCGAATTGGTTGACTTCAACGACATCTACGGCAACGAGAAGAAGGAAGTTAAAAAGACCACACGTCGTAGCAAGAAAGTCGCAGCGACAGCCGAAGAAGCGGTATCTGTGGAGGCATCTGAAGTTGTTGTGGAGGAGACTCCTGAAGCATCTGCAGAAGCCCCTGCTGAGATCAACGAAAACGAGACAGAATAATCAAGCGTACGCGTGAAATCTCTGCTAACTTGCAAAGGATAAGGGTTTCCCTTATCCTTTTTTTATGTCCAGTCCTAAGCAATTGTATATGAGCTCAAAAGCATTTGTTCTACTTCAAGATGGCACGGTATTCCATGGTCGTGCAACGGGTTTGGATGGCACGGCATCCGGGGAAATTTGTTTTAATACGGGTATGACGGGTTACCAGGAGATTTTCACGGACCCTAGCTACCGGGGACAAATCATGGTAACGGCTACACCACACATAGGTAATTATGGCGTGACGGAAGGAGAGTCAGAAAACCCTAGTGTTCAAATTTCCGGACTTATTGTTCGCAATTTCAGCGAAATTCAAACCCGTCCGCGCTCTAAGGACAAGACTTTGGCTGATTTTTTCAGGGAGCAGAATATTGTAGCCATTTCAGATGTAGATACCCGAGCATTGGTGCGCCACATACGCGATAATGGGGCAATGAATGCCATCATTAGTACGGAGGGGGAACGCATTGAGGCTCTAAAGGAAGAACTCAAGGCTACCCCAAGTATGGAAGGGCTTGAACTTTGCTCCGTCGTGAGCTCTAAAGAAATATACCGTTATGGATCGCCGGAGGCTAAATTTAAAGTCGCAGCACTTGATCTTGGGATCAAGAAGAATATTCTGCGCTGCCTAGCTGCTGCTGGTTGTGAAGTCACGGTGTTCCCATTTAATACGCCATTTGAAACCTTAGCTGCCTCCGGATCAGATGGCTATTTTCTTTCGAATGGTCCCGGTGACCCCGCGGCATCTCCTGATGTGATCAAAGTGGCCAAGGCCATGATCGAATCCGGGAAGCCCACCTTTGGCATCTGTCTAGGCCACCAAATGATTGCACTGGCTTCAGGTATGAAGACGTTTAAAATGCACAATGGACACCGTGGGATCAACCACCCCGTGAAAAATTTAAAATCTGGGAAGGGTGAAATTACTTCCCAAAACCATGGTTTTGCCGTTTCCTTAGAGGATGTGGAAGCCCATCCCAACGTAGAATTAACGCACGTTCACTTGAATGATGGGACCGTAGCAGGGATACGTCGCTTAGATGCACCTGTGTTTAGTGTTCAATACCACCCAGAGGCCTCGCCAGGTCCCCATGATTCCCGCTATTTATTTGATGATTTTGTTTCCTTAATGAATTCCTAATTCTTATCTCATGCCAATTATTACCTCCATTCATGCCCGCCAAATTTTAGATTCACGAGGAAATCCTACGGTGGAGGCGGAAGTCTATTGTGAAGATGGCTCATTCGGCCGCGCGGCCGTTCCATCTGGAGCTTCCACGGGGGCGCACGAAGCCGTAGAGTTACGTGACGGCGATTCAGAAGTCTACATGGGAAAAGGTGTCCTTCAGGCTGTAGACAATGTGAATACCATACTCGCAGAAGCGGTGGTAGGCCTTGAGGTCACGGACCAGGCGGAATTAGATCTAGCTATGTTAGAGGCCGACGGGACCCATAATAAAGCGAAATTGGGCGCAAACGCTATCCTAGCTGTGAGTTTGGCAGGAGCCCGAGCAGCGGCGCAAGCGACGAATCTCCCGCTATTTCAATACGTAGGAGGGGTAACAGCCCGCACCTTACCGGTTCCTATGATGAATATCCTCAACGGAGGTGCGCATGCCGACAATGCCATCGATTTTCAAGAGTTCATGGTGATGCCCGTAGGCGCCGAAACTTTTTCGGAATCCTTGAGAATGGGTACAGAAATCTTCCATCATTTGAAGTCCGTGTTGAAGAGCAAAGGCTACAGCACTAATGTGGGGGACGAAGGAGGCTTTGCCCCCAATATTCAGAGCAACGAGGAGGCGATCGAGATTGTCTTGAAGTCCATCGAAAAGGCTGGATATACTCCAGGGGAGGATGTCTACATCGCCATGGATGCGGCAATGACCGAGTTGTATGACGAAAAAACTGGATTGTACACCTTCCACAAGAGTTCTAAAAAGAGCATGACAACGGATGAGGTTGTGGCGTATTGGACGGATTGGTCCAAGAAATACCCTATTCTATCTATCGAAGATGGATTAGCCGAAGATGATTGGGCGGGTTGGGCTGCATTGAATAAGTCGATTGGACACAGCACGCAATTGGTTGGGGATGACTTGTTTGTCACCAATGTTAAGCGCGTAGAGCGTGGAATCCGTGAAGGTTCAGCGAATTCTATTTTAATCAAAGTAAACCAGATTGGAACTTTGACTGAAACAGTGACTACCGTTCAAAAAGCGCAGCGCAATGGAATGACATGTATTATGAGCCATCGTTCGGGCGAAACTGAGGATTCAACGATTGCCGATTTGGCGGTGGCATTGAATACGGGCCAAATCAAAACGGGTTCGGCTTCACGCTCAGACCGGATGGCCAAATACAATCAATTGCTCCGCATTGAAGAGATGTTAGGCGACACGGCAGTGTTTAACGGCAAAAACTTTAAATAAACCACCCTGATGGATCGTATTAAAGAACATTTTCAAACTAAGATTCCTACTGCGCAGGCTGAAATGAAAGCCTTCTTGGCAAAATATAGCGAGCAGGTGCTTGGTAATATCACGGTAGGGCAGATTTATCAAGGTATGCGTGGGATGCCTGCTTTGATTTGCGAAACGAGTAAACTAGATGCTGAAGAAGGAATTCGTTTCCGTGGCTATAGCATTCCAGAACTTCAAAAGTTGCTTCCGGCCTACCCAGGAGCAGCAGAACCGCTTCCAGAAGGATTGTTCTATCTCATTTTAATGAATGAACTCCCTACGGATGACGATGTTCGTCGCGTAAGTAACAACTGGGCGCGCCGTGCTATCGTGCCGCCGCACGTATTCAAAACTATTGATGCGCTTCCGAGCTACACTCACCCTATGACCCAATTTGTGGTGGGCATTATGGCCTTGCGCACTGAAAGCGAATTTGCCAAGGCCTATGCAAATGGAGTTTCTAAAGCAGATTATTGGGACACGACGTATGAGGATGCGATGAACCTCATTGCTCGCCTTCCAAGGATTGCCGCATACATTTATCGCCGCGCGTACAAGAACGGAGAGCATATTGAGCCCGATACAAAATTGGATTGGGCGGGCAATTTTGCACACATGCTCGGCTACGATAATGAGGAGTTCCGCGAGTTGATGCGCTTGTACATGACCATTCACTCGGATCACGAAGGAGGGAATGTGTCAGCACACACCGTCCACCTTGTGGGATCTGCTTTGTCTGATGCCTATCAAAGCTTTGCGGCGGGCATGAATGGTTTGGCAGGCCCATTGCATGGTTTGGCAAATCAGGAGGTAATCAAGTGGACCTTGGAAATGAAAGAGGCCATTGGTTCTGAAAATCCAAGCCAAGAGGAAATTGCTTCATATTGCAAGCAAACTCTAGCCGCTGGAAAGGTGATTCCCGGCTTCGGTCATGCCGTTTTGCGCAAAACTGACCCACGTTACACAGCACAGCGTGAGTTTGCCATGAAGCATATGCCAGAGGATCCGTTATTTCAAGTCATCTCGAATATCTACGATGTAGTTCCAGGGATACTAGAGGAGACAGGAAAGGTGAAGAATCCTTGGCCAAACGTTGACGCACACTCGGGCCAATTGCTCATGCACTATGGTTTGGTGGAATATGATTTCTACACGGTGATGTTTGGTGTGTCTCGAGCCATTGGTACCCTGACTAATTTGATTTGGGATCGGGCGATGGCGATGCCTTTGGAGCGTCCTGGTTCAACCACTACAGACTTGCTTAAAAAGCGATTCGAAAACTAGACAAAGTTTATTGTGAATCAATAATTTACCTTATTTTTGCAGTCCTTTTTGGAAAGCGTTTTTGCAGGCGCCTCAAAGGACTGCATTTTTTTTATCCCTTTCGTTGGTAGCTGAAGCCTGCAAAACCATCGAAATACAAGTATTTAAGCGCATGGCCAAAACGACCAAGCCTGAAGTTCAAGCCGAAGAGCTTGAAATCCCTGAAACGACTTCCGAAGTAACAGAAACCCCTGTAGCAGAGGTTGAAGCCATAGTGGTGGAGGAAACTCCTGTTGTGGTGGAGGAAGCTCCTGCCGAAGAAAAGAAAGCACCAAAACGTGCTTCGAAGAAAGAGGTAGTAGTCGAAGTTTCCGAAATGGAAGCAGACGACGAAGAGCTCGTTTTAGAAGCTGATGAAGAAGAAACTCCATTTGATTGGGAGGCTTACGAATCTGGGAATAAAGAAAAATCTGAAGCTACGATGGCCATGGAGAAGATGTACGAGGACACCCTCGTTACTTCCGTGGAGCACCAAGTAGTGAGCGGTAAGGTAATTAGCCTTTCGGATCGAGACGTAATCATTGATATCGGCTCGAAGTCTGAAGGGGTAGTTTCATTGAACGAATTCCGATACAATCCTGATTTAAAGGAAGGCGATAGCGTAGAAGTTCTCGTAGACAAGCAGGAAGACAAGTTGGGCCAGCTAGTTCTGTCGCACCGTAAAGCTCGTTCTATCAAAGCTTGGGATCGCGTGAATGAAGCATTTGATTCTGAAGAGATCGTTCAAGGTTACGTGAAGTGCCGCACGAAAGGTGGTATGATTGTGGACGTGTTCGGCTTGGAGGCCTTCTTGCCAGGTTCACAAATTGATGTGAAGCCTATTCGCGATTACGATATCTATGTAGATAAGACCATGGAATTCAAGATTGTTAAAATTAATCACGAATTCAAAAACGTCGTTGTCTCTCACAAAGCCCTCATCGAGGCAGATTTGGAGGAGCAAAAGCGCAAGATTATTGGTCAGCTCGAAAAGGGTCAGGTGCTCGAGGGTGTGGTCAAGAACATCACAAGCTATGGCGTATTCATCGACTTGGGCGGCGTAGACGGATTGGTGCACATCACTGATTTGTCTTGGAGCCGTATCAACCACCCATCTGAGGTTGTTGAACTCGATCAGAAGATTAATGTGGTTATCCTTGACTTTGATGAGGCTAAGACACGTATACAATTGGGTCTTAAGCAATTGTTCCCGCACCCATGGGAGGCATTGGATACTAATATTGCGGCCGGTGACAAGATCAAGGGTAAGGTGGTTGTCCTCGCTGACTATGGCGCCTTTGTAGAGGTGGCTCCAGGCGTTGAAGGATTGATTCACGTTTCTGAGATGAGCTGGGGATCACACCTCCGTTCAGCTAATGATTTCTACAAGGCAGGCGATGCAGTAGAAGCTGTTGTATTGAGTGTTGATCGTGAGGAGCGCAAAATGTCCCTCGGCGTGAAGCAATTGACTCCGGACCCATGGTCTGAGATTACATCGAAATACCCCGTGGGATCTAGCCATACAGGTAAGGTGCGCAACTTCACCAATTTCGGAGTTTTCCTCGAGTTGGAAGAAGGGATCGATGGATTGGTTCACATTTCTGACCTTTCTTGGACTAAGAAAGTCAAGCATCCTTCGGAGTTTACTTCGGTAGGCGCTGAACTTGAAGTGCAAGTATTGGATATCGATGTAGAAAACCGTCGCTTGAGCCTTGGACACAAGCAAGTGTCGGAGAACCCATGGGATAGCTACGCTTCGTTATTTGGAGAGGGAAGCACGCACACTGGTGAGGTGAAGACCGCGGCGGATAAAGGCTTCAATATTTGGTTTGCTGATCAAGAGCTGGAGGCATACTGCCCCGCACGACATGCTTCCAAAGAAGATGGTTCTAACTTAGCTGTAGGCGAGCAGATGGAATTTGTAGTGATTGAATTCAATCGCGACAACCGTCGTATTCTCGTTTCTCACACCCAAACGTTCAAGCAGGTAGTCGACAGCAATGAAGGCGGAAGCAAGAAGGGCAAGGGCGGAGGAAATAAAGGCGGTTCAAATGCAGTGAATGCAGTGAACTCAGTCGTTGAGAAATCTACCTTGGGTGATTTGGACAGCTTAGCTCGTCTGAAAGAAGAAATGGAAAACAACGAGTAATCGTTTCATTTTTGAATAATTCCAAAGGGCTGCCCAAATGGGTGGCCCTTTTTTTATCTTCAAGCTATGATTACATGCCACAATCTTTGTGAGGAGCTGGAACAATGGGCTCCTTTAGAATTTCAAGCAGCGTATGACAATTCAGGTCTTATCGTAGGGGATCCTGGAATGGAAGTACATGGCGTCATGGTCGCATTGGATGTCACAGAAGAAGTGATCCTGGAAGCCGTGAGTAAGGGTTGCAACTTTGTTCTAACGCATCATCCGATCATCTTTAAAGGCCTTAAGCAGCTCATAGGCAAGACGGAAGTTGAACGCTGTGTGATTTTGGCACTGCGTCATAATGTGGCTCTTTATGCAGCGCATACCAATCTTGACAGCATTCATGGCGGAGTGAGCCATGCGTTGGCAGAGGCTTTGACTGTGAAAAATCTGTCTATTCTTGCTCCACGTGAAGATTTGCTTTTTACGCTATCTGTGTTCACTCCATTAGAATCAACGGATGCAGTAGCGGAAGCGCTCTTTTCCGCCGGGGCGGGACGTGTTGGACAATACGACGAATGTCATTTCTCCTTGGATGGAAAGGGGACATTTCGCCCCCTTAAAGGGTCAAATCCGGCACTTGGCAAGCAAGGAGAGCGCAGTGTCGTTCTAGAGCAATGGCAGCATTTTGTGGTCTCGCAGGAGCGTCGTGGAGCAGTTCAAACGGCGATGGAATTAAGCCATCCCTATGAAGTGGTGGCGCACACCTGGACCTCTATGGAGAATAGTCGATCCGATGTGGGCTTTGCGGTCGTCGGCGACTTGGAGCAAGCCATGTGTTGGGACGATTTTATAAAGCACGTAAAAAGCGTTTTGGGGCTGACTGCTTTGAGACACAGCCCCAAGGTCCATGATGAGGTGAAGCGAATTGCTCTATGTGGGGGCGCAGGAGTGGATTTACTGCCTTTAGCTATTCGGTCTGGAGCTCAGGCTTTTATCACGGCGGACATCAGTTATCATCGCTATTTTGAAGCGAAAGGGGCCTTGGTAATGATGGATGTAGGACACTGGGAAAGCGAACAGTTTACAATCCAATTATTAGCCGATTACATTCGGCGGAAATTCCCTAATTTTGCCATCCTTACGACCACGTCGTTAACCAATCCCATGATCACTGTTTGATATGGCTAAAAAGACCAGCACAGCGGCTACGGCCACAGTAGAAGATAAGCTTCGCGCTTTGTACAATCTGCAAATCGTCGATCGTCGTATCGATGAAATCCGCAATCTACGCGGTGAGTTGCCTTTGGAGGTGCAAGACCTGGAAGATGAAATCGCCGGTTTAGAAACGCGTTTTGCGCGAATCCAAGAAGAAGTAGCCTCGGCAAAAACCGAAATCAAAGGCCACAAGCAATTGATTAAAGAGTGCCAAGAGAAAATCAGTAAATACGAAGCGCAGCAGAAAAACGTACGAAACAATCGTGAGTTCGATGCAATTGCAAAAGAAATTGAATTCCAGGAATTGGAAATTCAGTTGAAATTAAAGCACATTGGCGAATTTGAAGTGACGGTAGAAACCCGTGGCACAGTAGTTTCGACATTAGAAGAGAAGCTTGGTGAGCGTAAGAGCCACTCGGAGTTTAAAAAAGGTGAATTAGAAACGATCATCAAGGAAACGGAGAAGGAAGAAGCGATTCTTTTGGATCGTTCTGCTTCGTTGTCAGAGAATATAGGAGATGATCGCCTTCTTAGTGCATATCAGCGTATTCGGAGCAAAGTAATCAATGGCCTAGCGGTCGTGAGCATTGAACGAGGTGCATCTGCCGGATCTTACTTTACGATTCCACTTCAGCGTCAGATGGAAATAGCACAACGAAAGAAAATCATGATCGACGAGCATTCAGGTCGCATCTTGGTTGATCCCACTTTGGCACGCGAAGAAGAAGAGAAAATGGCAGCCGAATTGGCTATTGTCGCGTGATCTCATTGACTTTTAATAGAAAAAGCCGCTCATTGGGCGGCTTTTTTTTTGGTTTAGTTGGCTGTGGTAGGTCGAGCGCTTAACTGGGTTTACGACAGACGTATAAAGGTTCGTCGCTTGGTAGGCGATAGCGATCGACTTCGGCAGGCGAAAGTCTTTTGAATAGTTCCACCACTTCAACCTCAAAACCGGCCGCAGCGAGGCGATTGGGGTAATCGGCACCATATAAGCGGACGTGATCATATTGCAAGAATCTGCGTTCACGTTCTGCAGGGTCAGTAATTGTTGGGTCTTCGTCAGTTTTTAGAATCCCTGGAACCCAGGGTACTTGGAATATTCCCCAACCACCCGGTTTCATAACCCGGAAAAGCTCCCTAAGGCATTGAGCATCGTCCGTCACATGCTCGAGAACATGGTTGCAGAATATGACATCAAATTGCTCGGCTTCTATGGGGATATGGTGCAGATCAAAGTGCATATCTGCCAATGGAGACTCGATATCAGCAGTTAAAACTTCGAGATTGCCTTGTTTCTTAAATCGAAAATGGAAGCATTGTTCCGGTGCGATATGTAAAAGCTTCTGAGGGGCGCTAAAGAAGTCGGTATATCGCTGGAGATAGAGATAGAGCAGCCGATGGCGCTCTAAAGAATTCGTACCCGGACTTAGGGCATTTTCCCGAATACGCCCACCGTAGCCATATGGCAAGAACTTACGGTAGCTCCGGCCATCAATGGGATCAGTGAAGCGTGAGCCTGCATAGATGAAGGGCCCAATGAGCCGGACAAGCGAACTCAAGCGAATCAACCAAGGACGGGGAATGCGACGTAGTGCCCAGCGGATCATAGGAATACAGGATCATTCTTGGGCAATCCCAAGGCTTCATAGATGTAGTCAAACGTGCTCAACACCATTGGGCGGCCATCAACGAGGGCTACATCGTGTTCGAAGTGCGCAGAGGGTTTTTTATCACCAGTAATGATCGACCAGCCATCGTTGAGCTGACGTATACGGTGTGTGCCGAGGTTAATCATAGGCTCGATAGCGAGGACCATTCCATCCTGAAGTAGTTTGCCACTGCCTCGCTTGCCGTAGTTAGGTACTTGAGGATCTTCGTGAAGTTTCTTCCCCAAGCCATGGCCCACTAATTCCCGCACGACGCCGTATCCTTGGGCTTCACAATGGCGTTGGATGGCGTAGCCAATATCTCCTATACGGTTTCCGCGCTTCATCGCTTCGATACCTACATACAGAGATGATTTGGTCACATCGAGAAGCTTTTGGACGGCGGGATCAATTTCGCCCACAGCAAAGGTGTAGGCATGGTCTCCATAGTACTCATCGTAGAGTACGCCGCAATCGATGGATATGATATTGCCTTCATCCAGTGGCACATCCTTTGGAATCCCGTGGACCACCTGTTCATTGACGGACGTACATAGGCTATTGGGAAAGCCGTACATGCCTAAGAAGCCAGGGACGCCCCCCATATCGCGGATAAAATCCTCTGCCAATTTGTCTAAGCGCAGAGGGGTGACCCCGGGCTTTACCTCCGCAGCGAGCATGCCCAAGGTTTTCGAAACCATAAGGGCGCTGGTGCGCATTCGTTCAATTTCTTCCGCGTTCTTGAGTATGATCATGCGAGAAGACTTTTGCCTGTCATGGCATCGGGTTTTGGGATGCCCATCCAATCCAAAATGCTCGGTGCAACGTCCCCAAGTACGCCAGAATTTAGGTGAACCTGGCTCAAATTTTCCGCACTCACCAAATGGAAGGGGACCGGTTGAGTAGTATGCGCTGTGTGAGGACTCCCATCCGGGTTTTTCATGCAATCCGCATTGCCATGATCTGCCAAGATGAAGAAGCTGTATCCATGCTTTAATCCAGCTTCTACAATGGCTTGACTGCATTGATCCACGGTTTCGACCGCTTTAATGGCGGCTTCGAGACTCCCTGTGTGGCCAACCATATCAGGATTGGCAAAATTCAAGCAAACAAAGTCGCAGCTTTCGCCTTCCAACTCGGGGATGATGGCATCGCGTATGTCAAAGGCAGACATTTCCGGTTGTAGATCATAGGTGGCGACTTTAGGGGAAGGGCACAGCAGACGACGCTCCCCCTCAAAGGCTTCTTCACGACCTCCACTAAAGAAAAAGGTCACATGTGGATATTTTTCGGTTTCAGCAATGCGAATTTGACGTTGCCCCGCTCGTTCTAGGACCTCGCCCAAGGTGTCTGAAAGATTGTCTTTTTCAAAAACAGACCTGACCCCATGGAAGGTCTTGTCGTAGTTGGTCAATGTGTAGAAATCCGTTGCTATGGGTTCCATGCCAAATTCAATCATGGCCTCTTGGCTCAATACTTTGGTTAATTCTCGGCCGCGATCTGTTCGATAATTGAAGAAGAGCACTACATCGCCATGCTGAATTTTGGCATCGTCCAAAATGATGGGTTCGATAAACTCATCGCTCTGCCCACGGCTATAAGCGGAGGTCACGGCCTCAGACGCACTGCCATGAAAAATCAAACCCTGGCCATATACCAAAGCGTCGTAGGCTTTCTTTACTCGTTCCCAGCGTTTGTCTCGATCCATTGCAAAGTACCGCCCAACGATACTCGCTACGCGCCCTGTCGTTTGTGCCATATGGGCCTCCACCTCGGCAAGGTAAGTTTGTCCCCCTTGAGGATCTGTATCGCGCCCATCCGTAAAGGCGTGAAGGGCGACATCCTCGAGTCCGGCTTCGTGAAACAGAGAAAGCAAGCCCTTCAAGTGAGCGATATGACTGTGGACTCCGCCGTCAGAAACCAAGCCTAAAAGGTGCAAACGTTTGCCTTTTGCTGATGCAAGCAGGTCGAGGAAGACCTTGTTTTGAAGTAGGCTTTTTTCTTCGATGGCCAAGTCGATTTTTACCAAGTCTTGGTAGACTACACGTCCAGCCCCGAGGTTCATATGACCCACTTCCGAATTGCCCATTTGGCCTTCGGGGAGACCCACGGCGCGGCCTGAGGCCTCCAATTGGGCTGTTGGGTAGCGATGGAGACCATCAACAAAAGGGGTATGGCCAAGGTCCACCGCCGAAACCTCTGGATTGGCTGCAATGCCCCAACCATCCAAGATCATTAAAACAGCTTTTTTCTTAGCACTCATAGGCCGCAAAGGTACTTTATTTGGACTGGATACTCAGATTTCTAAGGCGCCAGAGGCCACTTCTATAGGGACTTTTCCGGCTTCAAAAAGGCGTGCGCTAAGGGATCCGTGTAAGGCCATGTCTGCCCCATGAACTTCCAGCCAAGAACCCTCGCGAAGACCAAGTACGGGTTGCGAATTGAAGTGGTGGAATTCACGAATGCGTGTTTCACGTGTTTCGCCCATGTGCATGCTGCCCTCCATTGGATCTAGGTAATGGGGATTGAGGTTAAAGGGTATCCATCCAAAAGCTTCAAACTGGGGCGGATAGACGATAGGCATATCATTGGTGGTGCCCACCGTCAAGCCGGCCACATTGCTGCCTGCACTCGATCCCATATAGGGCATACCCGCTCGGACGGCTTGGTCGATGGCCGCAAAGGCGCCTGATTCGAGCAAGGTCTTCAGCAGCACAAAGGTGTTTCCCCCACCAATGAATACACCCCGGGCCTCGGCCAAAGCTTCGACAGGAGAGGCATACGTATGGATGCCCCGCATCGGAATGCCTTCCGCTTCAAAGGCCTGCGTGGCATGTGTCGTATAATCATCCCAGCTCATGCCGCCAGGGCGAGCGTAGGCAACAAACAAAACCGGCCCTTCGCCCCGCGAAAAATGAGCAGTCCAGGCTTCCTTGTAATAGCTCAAATACGGATGACCATGCACCGTGGAAGTGGACGCCAAGAGGAGGTTGAGGCTCATCGCTTGGATTTTTTGCGCTTCTTGGCTTCCTCGGTGAGGGATTTTGGAGCTGCAATGGGATCGCGAGTGAGTTCAATGTCATAGTACATTGCGTTGTAGACCGAATTCACACCGTCTGCTTGTTGAGTCCAAACCATGTGCACACCCATGAGACCTGCAGAGATGCCGTTGTAGTCCCCAAAGAAAGACGCTGGGGTGGGTTGGAAGGCCTCTGCCAAGGCATGATGTTCCCACGTTTCTCCCCCATCTGCACTCATGCTGTGATACGCTTGCGTGGTCCAATTCACGGTATCCTGCTGCCCATAGGCAATAACGTGGAGGGCATTGCCCCGGACGGTGTCGACGGTAAACCATGGCATAAAGTGGTGAACGACCCCTTCGGGGCGCGGAAGGATGTGTTTGCGGGACCAGTAGCGGCCACGGTTGTCGGAATACTGGTAGGCCACCCAAGTACTATCGCCGTCCTGCTCACCAAAGACGAGGTGCAAGCGGCCACTGCGGTCGTACATGGAGATGGGCATGCCATTGGCGCGTCCAAAACCAGGAATTTCATGGGCCCAGCCTCCGCGTTGAGCCGCAAAAGGGACCTCGTGCTCAAACCACGTGGCTGCGCCGTCGTCGTCTGAACGGTTAAACCACAGGGTGTCATTGACGCTCCAAATGACGGATACGCCTCCCATCGGATCGGCGGCAGGAACAGCCCCTTCTGTGGTCTCATCGTCGTCGATGCAATCGCCCTCGTGGGCAGAGACGGTAACTGCGGGCGACCACGTGACTCCACGGTCCTCGGATTGTGAATAGCGGATACGCGAGCGGTAGAGGCTGCGGTCCGCTTCGCCGTATTTGTCAAATTCCGTCCACGAAACGTGCAACGTATTGGTGTTAGGATCCACCGAGATGCCCTCCTTGTCTTGGTCCTTTGGGGGGTTAAAGCCAATGCCGCTGCCATTGCTCCAGGTCTTGCCGTGGTCATCGCTCCACTGAATAACTATGCGGTCCAACCAATCGCCTTCTTGATGGGCTTTACCGCTTGGGTTCGCCAAATGCAGGAAATAGACCCGTCCGGCATTGTCGTATTGCAAGATTGGATCTCCGTACACGCCATAGGTGGAAGTCAATGTGGAATGGGTCCAGGTATCCAAAGCCAAGGGAAATTCATTGGCGTGGACCTGGTCCAATACGGAGCCCGCCACGACGTGGAAGCTATTTGGATCTGCGGCCACACTGGGTTCACAGGCCCATTCATGGGGACGGTTTTGGGTGCTCAGCACATTGACTTCATGCGTGTAGGTGCCTTGAGCAAATACTGAGCTGCTAGTGGCCAAGACACTAAGAAAAAGGATCGATTTCATAAACGGTTCCATTTGAAATTCATTCCAGGGGTGATGCCTACTTGGGCGCAGGTGCCTGCCGGAAGTTCCAGTATCACTTGGGCCGGACCTTCCGAGGGTAGCGGGGTTTCGCTGAATGGCTGAGCGTTGGCTTGGATGCTCACCACTTGGCCTGCCGAAGAGATATAGACAATATCCAATCCAACGTAGGTGTTCTTCATCCAAAAGCTTTGCATCCGTTCTTCGGGCATCAGAAAGAGCATGCCCATGTCAGGATCCATGTGCTTGCGCCACATCATGCCTTGCTGGACTTCGCGCTCCGATTCGGCCAGTTCTATTCGGTATGTCGCGACCGTATCCGAACCATTCACAAAGGCCCCGTAACCTTCGAGTAGGAAGGGAGGTTCGTAGGTTTCGGCGATGTTCTGTGCGTGTGATTTAACCTTTGTATCTACTCCAGTGATTGCTGGAGCGATTTGGACATATAGAAAGCCAATTAATGCAAGACTTAAAAGGATCGTCCCAACCGTTTTAAAAAGCGATTTTTTCATGACTTAGAGCGGGATAGAAAGGACTGTACAAATAAAATTAATCCAATGACTACAAGTGGAATACTTAGCCATTGGCCCATGTTGAGGCTCATTCCAGCCTCGAATGCTTTCTGGTTGGCTTTAAAAAATTCAATCAGAATTCGAAAGCCAAAAACAGTCACTAAGAAGAGGCCAAAAATGCGCCCTTCATACTGCAGCTGTTTACGCTCGCCTAAGAAGAAAAGGAAGCCAAAAATCACTAAATAAGCAAGGGACTCTGCCAGCTGAGAGGGCAATCGAGGAATGCCATAGACGGTAAGGTGAAATTTCCCATTGTTTGAGGGTTGGAGGTAGGCATCTTCAGGAATGTAGAGGTGACGATTGTCTTTCTTCTGGAGGTTAAATAGCGGGATGAGATGCACCTCAACAATGGACTGCAAAGCGCCAATTTCTGTCTTTCCTTTTGGGGTGATGATCAAATCATATTGTGGAAGGCTCAGGCTATCTGTTTCCAGGACCTCACCGGTCGATTCGAATTGCAAGGATTCGACGGCATTTGAAAAGTAGGTCTCCGAATAGTCTAGCACGGGGCGTAGAAAGACGGTTTCAAACTGTTGATTGGCTGGCTCGCCGTAGATCTCCGAATTGGTAAAATTCCCCAAGCGAATAAAGGCCCCAGCCAAAGCGACCGTAATCACCACGCGATCCATAAGCCAGAGAAAGGATTTTCCGCTGCTTTTGAGTTGCGTTTTTGTGAAATAATACAAGACTAAGGGAATAACAACAGCTGCTCCGTGGGAAGCTAAACCACCTTTCCATGGCATAAATATTTCGGTCACATGCTGCTTGTAATAGGCCCAATCATAGAAGAAAACATGCCCTAAGCGCGCGCCGATGATCGTTGCGACTACCGTGTATATCAACAGGTTGTCCAGCACCTCTTGGGAAACGCCTTCTTTGGAAAAATATCGACGCATGAGGTAGAACCCAGCCAGGAAACCCGCAAAAAAGAGCATCTGGTAATAGCGCAAAAAGAGGGGGCCGATTTCAATACCGCGTTCGGCTGCCCAAGTCAAGGTTAGTAGCATAAAACGAAGGTAACGAAGTCCAAGCAACCACTTGGTGACCTTAGGTGCCTAATTCTCGATTTCGCTGCGCTTAGGGACGGGATCAAATCCATGACTTCCCCAGGGGTGGCAGCGGCTAATTCGACGCAAGGCCATGTAGCTACCGCGGAGTGGGCCCCATTCTTGAACCGCTTCGGACGCATAGCTCGAACAGGTTGGCGTATGCCGACAGGAGGGAGGGGTAAATGGAGAAAGGACGTATTTGTAGATCCCAATCAGGAGCAAGAAGGGCAGGCCCAGAATCCAGCTCAGGAGCTTCATTCTTGGATGCTGTAGGTGCTGCCTTCTGCACCGTCTTTGACCTGAATTCCGCCGGCAGCCAGTTGATCGCGGATCGCATCGCTCGCGGCCCAGTCTTTCTGTTCGCGGGCCTTGCGACGCGCATCCAGCACAATGGCCATCGCCGCATCCAACGCTTTCTGCGAAGAAGCTCCAGCCGCCCCGCTCGCTGCGTCCGTTTGCAACCCAAGAACGTCAAACATCCATGCCTTGAGATGGCTCAACAGTGCCGTAGCCCCCATTTGGCCCAAATGCCCAGGGTCTTGGTGATCCGCTTGAATGGCCCTTACCGCATCAAATAAATGGGCAATGAGAATGGGGCTATTGAAGTCATTATTCATAGCATCCAAGCAGCGATTCTGCCAGGCCTCGACATCAAATTGACCTTCTTTCGGGCCATGATTGGCCCGTTGGCTCAGCGTTGTGAACGCGTTCATTAGGCGCTGATGACCTTTTTCGGACGCTTGAAGTGCTTCATCAGAGAAGTCCAATACCGAGCGATACTGGGCTTGATGAATGAAAAATCGCGCTACGGAGGCGGAATAAGCCTTGCTCAAATGGGGCGAGTCTCCGCTGAGTACTTCCTCCGGGAGTAAGGTGTTACCCGTGCTCTTGGACATGCGCTTGCCATTGAGCGTAAGCATGTTGGCGTGCATCCAATAGCGCGCCCCGCCGTGATGGTGGGCCCCTTTGTTTTGGGCAATTTCACACTCATGGTGCGGGAATTTGAGGTCCATGCCACCGCCGTGAATATCAAACTCTTCGCCCAAATATTTGGTACTCATCGCCGAGCACTCCAAATGCCATCCAGGAAAGCCTTCTCCCCATGGGCTTGCCCAGCGCATGATATGGGCTTCGGAGGCTTTTTTCCACAGGGCGAAATCTAATGGAGAGCGTTTGTCACTTTGTCCATCTAAGTCCCGACTGCCGGACATCATTTCTTCGGTATTTCGGCCGGATAATTCGCCATAAGGATGCTTTTGGCTGTAGGCTTCCACATCAAAATACACGGAGCCATTGGCCTCATAGGCCCACCCATTCGCGAGCAGCTGTTGAGTCATCGCAATTTGTTCCACGATGTGGCCCGTAGCGGTGGGTTCAATAGAAGGCGGAAGCGCATTAAATGCGCGCATCACATCATGAAAGTTGACCGTATACTTTTGGACCACCTCCATGGGCTCTATCTGCTCTAATTTGGCACGCTTGGCCACCTTGTCTTCTCCCTCATCGGCATCATCGACCAAATGTCCAGCATCCGTGATGTTGCGGACATACCGCACCGTATAATCGCGGTATTTAAGGTATCGGAAGATGAGATCAAAGGACAAGAAGGTGCGAACGTTACCCAGATGCACATGGCTGTAAACCGTCGGGCCACAGACATACATGCCGACGCGGCCCGCTTGAAGGGGCTCAAACGTGCTCAAAGCACCTTGGTGGCTATCGTAAATCTGTATTCCGCTCATGGTTTAGTCTCCAAATTCGGTTTTTAATTGGACGTAGGAAAGAAAATCGTGTTTTAATTGCTCTTCTTTGGCAAAACGACCTCCATATTCTGCTGTTACCGTACTTGAATCAATATCTCGAATGCCCCGGGCATTGACACAAAGGTGCTTCGCATCAATCATGACCGCAACGTCCAGGGTACCTAGGGCCTCTTGAAGTGCGGCGGTGATCTGACGTGTCAAGCGCTCTTGCACTTGGGGGCGTTTGGCGTAGTAGTCGACAATGCGATTCATTTTACTCAATCCAATGACTCGGTCTTGAGAAAGATAGGCAATATGGGCACGGCCAACAATGGGAAGTAAGTGATGCTCGCATGTAGAGTAGACTACGATGTTCTTTTCTACGAGCATTTCGCCGTATTTGTAGCTGTTTTCAAAGGTTCCCAACACCGGCTTTTTCGATGGGTTCAATCCTCCAAAGGCCTCCTGAACATACATCTTGGCCACACGCCGAGGGGTGCCTTTCAGACTGTCGTCTTCGAGGTCCATACCCAAGGTTTCAAGGATGCCTTGAACGTGGGTTTGAATCCGTGTAATTTTCTCTTCGTCCGAGAGGGCAAAGGCATCCGTGCGCAAAGGGGTGTCCAATGCGCCTCCGTAGTGATCGACCTCGTCGATGGGCTCCTGTGAATTCATGGCGGCAAAAGTACGGCCCATCTCATCAAAAAGGAATACTTTTGGCCCCATGAAAACAGCCATTGTAATCACCGGAACGGGCTCTGTAGTCCCGGACATGGTCATCCCCAATAGCGCTTTTTTGGACCGCACCTTCATGGATGAGGACGGAAGCCTGTTTCCTAATTCTAACGAAGTGATCATCGAAAAGTTTCAGAATATCACTGAAATTGCCGAGCGTCGCTACGCCCGTCCGGACCAGAGCTCCAAAGATCTTGGAGCGATAGCTGGCCAGCGAGCCTTGGATGATGCTGGATGGAATGCGGAAGATTTGGACCTTTTGATTGTAGGTCAAAATTTTGGTGACATTGAGTATGGTTCTCGCGTGATGGAGCAGATGCCGAGCATCGCTTCACGGATTAAGCATGAAATGGGTATTGAGAATCCAAACGTGGTAGCCTTTGACGTCCTCGCAGGTTGTCCTGGATGGATTCAAGGAGTGATTGTGGCGGAAGCCTACCTCCGCGGAGGTATGGCTAAACGGGCTTTGGTCATTGGCTGTGAGACACTCTCTCGTATTATAGACGAACACGATCGTGACTCGATGATATTCTCGGATGGAGCGGGTGCAGCCTGTTTTGAGCTCCAGGAGTTCGAAGAAGGTGGTGCTGGAATCCTCGGGAGGGCCGCTGTTTCTTACACTAAAAATGAAGCCTACTTCCTCAAGTCTAACCCTTCGAATAATCCAGAATTGGATCGCGGTGAGCGGTTGATCAAAATGAAGGGTCGCAAGATTTATGAATTTGCCATCCGAAATGTACCCGACGCGATGAAAGCGGCACTCGACCATGCAGGAGTGCACCTTTCAGATGTCAAGAAGATTTTCATGCACCAAGCCAATGCCAAACTTGACCATGCGGTCGGAGAGCGCTTGTACAAGTTGTACGGAATGAAAGCTGATCTAGATACCGTGATGCCTATGTCGATCCAATGGATGGGCAATAGCTCCGTTGCTACGGTGCCTACCTTGTTTGACATGGTTCGTCATGAAAACTACCAGGGACACCAAGTGAGTCCGGGCGATATCGTTCTTTTTGCATCCGTAGGGGCTGGAATGAATATAAACGCATTCGTTTATCGCATGTAAGCGTTTAGCGAGGATAATACAGTAAAAAAGGCGCCTATCGGGCGCCTTTTTTATTTTGTGCGCGCGTTGTTTTCCGCGCTCAAGCTGCTATAAAAGTTTTATGGCAAGGGCTTTTCTAGGCCGCCCCGAACATAGGGTGCGCCGTCCTTAATACTTTGAGTTTCCAACGTTTTCAATTTGGCTTGAAGCGAAAGAAGCTCTTTTTCTAGCTTGGGCAGGGCCGATTCCACATAATCCAGCTGAGCACGCATGGTGCCTGTCACCTCGCTTCGCATGCCATAGGAGCCCCATGTGGCCGTAGAAAGGCGACTTCCAAGGCCAGGGAGTGTTTCAAATTCACGTTTACTCAAGGAGGCATCGCCGTTGAGAATGATATCCATGGTTTCGAGAGTAGACTGAAGGCTTAGCACACTTTGCAAATCGGACGGATTGGCTGATGGCGCATACTTCAATGCTTCGTGCAAGTCTTTTGCAAGTGAAACGGTTTCGCGGAAGGTCATTTCGAAGCGGTCATAGCGACGACTCGCGGCATTGACCCGTTCTTGGAAGGCGAGCAAGGCTCCATCCGTCGAAGGCAGCGTGAGATTGTTCAAATGCTTGACTTCAAATGTTTTCACCGAGGTCAATGTGTCAAAGGAACCATTCGCGTAGCCTACCAGCTGTGCGCTGTAGCTTCCTGGAGCTACCAAATATGCGCCGCGCTTGGGGGCATCTTGACGGGCTACTTTTCCATCCCACGTAAAGCGTGTGATGCCGCTGCTATATGATCGCACAATGCGTCTCAAGGGTTGTCCCTCAGCGTCCCGGATCACCACCAAGAGGTAGGGCTCTACTTCGTTGTCCTCTGCTCGCATGGCCTCAGCACTTGGATAAGTGATCGCGTCTGGATTCTTCTTCTCTTCGGCTTGACGCTTGGCCTTGAGGGTCTTAGGAGCCTCTTTAATGTGGTAGGTCAGCGTAACACCCACCTCGGGATTGCTTGCCATGAAGTATTCAGCACCCATAAATCCGGGAGGTCCGTATCCGATTGGACTTGCTTCATGGTAGAGCAGGCCTTTTTTGATCTCAAAAATGTGTGCATCCTTATCAGTGGCTTTCCCAGTGAATTCGCGCAAGGGACTATAATCGTCCAAGACATAGAATCCACGGCCAAATGTTGCGACAACAAGGTCATTTTCGCGGCGTTGCACGTCAATATCCCTGACGGCAATGGTAGGGAGGCCACTGCCCAATTTTTTCCATGAGCCGCCTGCATTGGTCGAGTAGTATATGCCAAATTCAGTCCCCGCAAAAAGCAAGTTGGGATCCACATGGTCTTGGGCAACGCTGTATATGGAGCCCCGCTCGGGTAGATCACCGGTGATGCTTTCCCAGGTCTTTCCCTTGTTTTTGGACACCAAGATATAGGGCTTGAAGTCGCCGTTCTTGTGGTTATTGAATGCTGCATACACCACATTGGCATCGTGCAATGAAGCCTTGAGGTCATTCACATAGGTATTGGCGGGTACGCCAGGAAATTTATCCATTTTGCGCCATGCTCCGCCATCGTTCTCGCTGATTTGGACTAAGCCATCGTCGGTGCCAACATAGAGGAGTCCCTTGGCCACAGGAGATTCGTGGAGCGCTACGATGTTTCCGTAAATGGTTGTGCTTTGGTTTTTGGCAATCGCATCCATACTCCACACCTTACCCATAACGGGAAGGGCGTTACGGTCGATTTGGCGTGTTAGATCGCCCGAAATAGCAGTCCAATTGTTTCCACGGTCGGTGCTCTTAAAAAGCTTATTGGCCGCGAAGTAGAGCGTCTTATTGTCATGTGGGCTAATGAGTAAGGGAGCATCCCAGTTCCAACGGTAAGCTTTTTCGCCGGGGCCCTCGATGGGCTTAATCGGCACCCCTTCGCCACTCTGGCGGTCATAGCGCTGCAGCCATCCGTATTGTGCCTGGGCATATACGATATTGGGGTTAATGGGATCTACTTGAGATTCGAAACCATCGCCCGTTTGCGTGACATACCAGTCGCTGTTCACGATGCCGCGGTCGTTTATCGTGCGGCTCGGGCCACCTAAGGAGAAATTGTCCTGAGTGCCGCCGTATACATTGTAAAAGGGCGTGGCATTGTCTACTGCCACACGATAGAATTGGGTCACGGGCAAATTAGACTTGAAATGCCAGCTGCTCGCATGGTCCCAAGTTTCATACAATCCGCCGTCGCAGCCTAACACCAAATGCTTCGGGTTGCTAGGGTCAATCCAAGCTACGTGGTTATCTACGTGCTTACCGCGTTCGCCCAGACCTTTAAACGACTTGCCGCCGTCTTCGGACCATTGCGCGTAAGTATCCATGGAGTAGAGGACGTCGACGTCATGTGGGCTGGCAAAAAGCTCCACATAATAGTTGCCGCTGGTCGCATGATCGCTTTGCTTTTTGAAGCTGGCTCCGCGGTCGGAGCTGCGGTAGAGCCCATGACCTTCCACCATGCAATAGATAACATCGGGGTTGACTGGAGAAATGGTTAAGGCAAAACGACCTTTATCGCCGTTTGGTAAACCGCTCTGGAGTTCGTTCCACGTTTCGCCGCCGTCTTCAGATTTGTACAGTCCACTTTCGGGACCTCCTGAGATGTAGCTCCAAACGTGACGGCGACGTTGATGTGCCGTGGCATACAGCCTTTTCGGGTTGCGCGGGTCGACATGAATTTCATTGAAGCCCGTGTTTTCAGAGACGTTCAGGACGCGGCGCCAATTTTGTCCACCATCCGTCGTTTTGTAGACGCCACGGTCGCCGCCAGGACTCCAAACCGGACCGTAGGCAGCTACCCAAACGATGTTTGAATTGCTCGGATGCACTGCAATCATGCCGATATGCTCTGAATTCTTAAGACCCATATTGGTCCATGAACGCCCGCCGTCTTGAGAGCGGTAGATCCCGTCGCCATAGGCGACAGAGCGTTGATTGTTGTTTTCGCCAGAGCCCACCCAAACGGTATTGGGGTTGCTCGGATCAATGCTGACACAACCGATCGAGTAGGAGCCTTCGCCGTCAAAAACAGGCTCAAAGCTGAGGCCATGATTTTCAGAAAGCCATACCCCCCCGGCAGCCGTAGCAACTACCCAGCGGTCTGGATTACTGGGGTCGATGGCCAAGTCAGCGATTCGTCCTGAGGTCACAGCAGGCCCAATGGAGCGCCACTTTAGCGCACTCGTACTTTGAGCGAATAATGAGAAGCTCGTAACCAAGGTCAGAGCTAAATACGTATACTTCTTCATGTCCCTAAATTAGGGCAGAAGGACTTAAATCAAGCGAAAGGAATAAGTCGCTACGAGTAAAATAGACGAGCTGGGAAGTGAGAGCGTCTCCCCGCTGAGTGGATGAATGATTTGGCCCGTGCGAAACTGTCCGACCAGAGCCAGGTCAAAGAACCATTCGTTGCCACGAAGGCCCCAGCCCGTGGAGAGTTGCTGGTAGCCCGAATGCTCCTTGAAATTACTGGCTTTCGTAGATAGTCGATAGCCTGCTCGAAAGGATTGGGCATCTTGCCGCCATTCGGTTCCAATCCGGAGGTCGTGACTGCCTTTAAGTTCGTTTCCAATTTCTTGACCAATCGTCAAGAATTCGATGGGAGCGTATATTGGATTGTCTGGCGCTCCTGTGTAACGATATTCTGCTGAGACAAATCCTTGATTCTGGATTACCTGAGCAATACCTAATCCCGCTGTAGAAGGCTGAACCGTGCGAAAAGATTCGTCTTGGTAGAGTTCAAAGTTGTCCACCCCAATATTTGGTGGGTTTTCCGGGTTGTCGTACACCCGATATCTGTAGTGCCAGTTGCTGCTTAATAATGAGGTTCCCGTCCAAAATGCCGAAATTCGGGTCCCTTCACCCAGTTTCGCTAAAAGGCCAAGTCGGATGCGAAAACCGCCGCTGCGAAGGCTATCCATTTGTCGTGTGTAAATGTTGAGTAAGTAGCCATCTTGGGCATAGGGATATTCCAAAATACTCAGTTTCTCGCTGCTGCGGAGGTTCAGGTATTCTAGCCCAGCACCCAAGGAAATATGATCGGTCCGAACGGCCACACTTCCCTGCGTCTGGCTTATTCTTTGGTCGCGCTCCAAATACAGGTACTGTACATCCGGTTTGCCAGTCATCAAGGGATATAATGACAGGCCATCGTACTCCAATACGTAGGCTTGATAGGCGGCATATGGTCCATAAAGGCCTTGCTGAAAACAGTCGGTTGGACTCAGGTCACCAGCTTGGGCAAGCCATGCATCGACTTGGGAAACGCTCGGGTTGTATATGTCTTTGGACCAATTCAACGGCTGAAAGCGGCTAGTTCGGCTATCCAAGCTAAAGGCCAAAACCGATTCTTCGGTCATTTGGATAATGGACCCCCAGTGGAAAGCGGGCAGTTGAGCCTGCCCGATTATCGTGTTTTGATCCAAGCCAAGTAAGCCTGTTAGGCTGATTTCACTGGCTCGATACGTCGCTGCCGTAGCGGGATTGTCTACTATGGCTGAAGGGTCATTACCGAGCGAGGATAAGGCAGCACCCGTAGCCATGTAACGCGCGGTGCCTGCCCATGGACTGGTGAGGGCACTACTAAAATGCCAGAGGCTTTGGCCCTGACCTGCCAAGCTCAGCGCACAGGCGCTCAAAAAAAGAATCTTTTTCATCGGCCTCCACGACCCCCATTGGAACGACTCGGCGCAGGGCTACTAGAACGTGTAGGAGCGGAATAGCTTGGGGTCGAGGTTGACCTGGAGGGTTCAGAATACGTGCGACCTTGGTTGGAACGGCTAGGCTGCTCATAGGTGCGTTGAGGTTGTGTTGGGCGTGGGGCGCTACGCTGCACATTGGCAGGTTGAGACGTAGTCGATGGAATGCGTCGAGTTTCTGTTTCGAGACGGCGTGTTTGGGGTTGCCGAACCTCGGGGCGCTCAGGCGGATTGGCGTAGTGAATGATGCCTGTATTCCTGCGTCCAACTTCGTCAAGGCTCGGACGGCTTTCGAATGTTTCCAGGTTGCGCGTAGGGGTAACTCGGATTACTTCTCGGGTCATGCGATCGCTTTTACCATCTTCGAGGGTTCCAGAGCGTTCAGCTGTCCGACCGGCCACGTTTTCGACGCGAGGTCTCCGGATGGCAGGACCACCAGTGATATTCATTCGGCGCATGGAAATATTGCTAGAAACGGGTTGATTGGTTGTGCCGCCAGAGGAAGGCGTGGAACCCGTCATTCCGCCCCAGGGGTTGTAACCTCCATAGCCTCCAAAGCCTCCATATCCGTAGCCTCCATATCCACACCCTGGATAAGCATACCCAGAGTAGCCAAAATTCCCATATCCGTATGGGTATCCATATCCGCCGTAAGGCATCATATAGGGATTAAAGCCATAAGGATTCATGCCGTAAGGCATCATATAGGGACTATTAAACCCATAATAGAAAGAGGGGTAGAATTGAAATCTTGGGCTATTCCAACGACGGAATTGTGGGCGGTAAGAGAAGTACGGACTCGCATTTGGCCCGCTAAAGGTGTAGAAGGCATCTTGGTAGCCATCATCATATCCGTCATTGTACCCATCGTCTCCATAATAGGTATACCCTTGGCTTCCCGAGATGTGATTGGAGCTATAACTCGCAGTCACGGGATAAGCCTCCCAAGAGTAAATGCCGTCGTCATAGTTTGCCAAGCTTCGACGATCCACCGTGCTGCATGACGACAAAGCGGCAAGAGCTAAAAAGGGTAAGAAGGAGTAGCGCATAGGAAGTACCTTTGAGGTTATACTTACTTTAAAGGGTACAAAACTCATACCAATCTATGGCAAAGAATCTCACCACGCGCGACAAAGACTACAGCCGATGGTACAATGATCTGGTTGTCCAGGCGGATTTAGCAGACAATTCAGGGGTCCGTGGGTGCATGGTAATTAAGCCCCATGGCTACGCGATTTGGGAAAAAATTCAAGCCGAATTAGATTTTAGATTCAAAGAAACCGGGCACGTCAATGCCTATTTCCCCCTGTTCATTCCCAAAAGCTATTTCTCCAAAGAGGCAGCGCACGTGGATGGCTTTGCGAAAGAATGTGCTGTAGTTACACATTATCGCTTGAAAAATAATCCCGATGGCCCCGGTGTCATCGTGGACGAAGACGCGAAGTTGGAGGAAGAACTCATCGTTCGACCTACGTCAGAAACCATTATCTGGGACAGTTACCGCAATTGGGTGCAGTCCTATCGGGATTTGCCCATTTTAGTCAACCAGTGGGCCAATGTCGTTCGTTGGGAGATGCGCACGCGTCTTTTTCTGCGCACCACGGAGTTTTTATGGCAGGAAGGCCACACGGCACACGCCACGGAAGCAGAAGCTGTTGCCGAGGCGGTTCAAATGCTGCATGTCTATGGAGACTTTGTGGAAGAATACATGGCAATCCCTGTTATTCGCGGAGTGAAGTCTGACAATGAGCGTTTTGCCGGGGCACTTGAAACCTATTGTATAGAGGCGCTCATGCAGGATGGCAAGGCTCTGCAGGCAGGAACGTCCCATTTCTTAGGTCAAAATTTCGCCAAAGCCTTCGATGTGAAATTTCAAGACAAGGATGGCGAAGTGAAGCATGTGTGGGCGACATCATGGGGGGTTTCTACACGCCTCATGGGGGCACTCATCATGACGCATTCGGACGATCATGGATTGGTTCTGCCTCCAAAATTGGCCCCAATTCAAGTAGTCATTGTGCCCATCTATCGAGGGGAAGAAGAATTGCAAGCGATTGACGAGGTTGCCAATGCCTTGGTAGCTGACTTTAAAAAGATGGGTATTCGCGTCAAGTATGATCATCGTGATACGTACAAACCAGGATGGAAATTCAACGAATACGAATTGAAAGGGGTGCCTATTCGCATCGCGATAGGCCCCAAGGATTTGGAAAAAGGCACTGTCGAAATTGCTCGCCGTGACACCTTGACAAAATCCTACCTCCCCATGGAGGGATTAGCGTCAGAGGTATCTTCGATGCTTGACGTGATTCAAGTGGAGCTGTTTGAACGGGCCAAAGCCCATCGCGACGCCAACATCCATTTCGTCACCACCTGGGAGGAATTTACCGCCGCATTAGATCGAGGCGGATTCGTCTCAGCGCATTGGGATGGCAGTCCCGAAACAGAAGACCAAATCAAGGACAAGACGAAGGCGACCATCCGTTGCATTCCGCTCGATAACCCCTTGGAAGAAGGTCAATGTATTCTCACAGGAAAACCATCCACTCAACGCGTGTTGTTTGCTCGAGCCTACTAAGCGATGTCTAGAAAAGGGGATATTCTTCATGTGCTCGCCACTAAGTCAAGCAATAAGCAGCTGGTGCACCGCAATGCCCTGGCGACCTTTGCTGAGCTAAAAGCTTTGCTGCGAGATACTGCGAGTGAACTCAATAGTCAAATCTGTGCCATTGACCATTCTGTGGTAGTGGAATATGTGGATCGAGGTGAATTTGAAGTAGAAATCCGTTTTTCAGGAGATTCTCTGATTTTTCAGGTTCACAGCAACGCCTTCGTTTTGCCAGAAGACCACCTACTTAGGCAAAGCGACTATTTCAAAGCGGATGCCAAACGCGCCTTTTTTGGACTCATCCATGTCTACAACTTCCTTTCAGATTCACTCAAAATGCGACGAATGAATGATGCCGGTATGCTCATAAGTCGATTCTTCATAAATGGAGAAGGACATTACATGGCAGAAGGGAACGGTCGCTTAGGGATGCATTTTACGGAAACTAAGGCATCCAAAGAGGTGATGCAGAGCTGGGTGGAACATGCGATGTTGCAAGCCATGGATATGGATCTCGTGGTGGCGCCTTTTAGTGAAATTCATGAAATTTCAGTGATGGAACTAGAAGGCTTGCGCGAAGAGCTTCGGCAAAGCACGAGTAAACGGCTAGGTTATCGCCCAGGAAGTGCTAGATAAGCGGCTCTTTTTCTCTAAAAATTATCCAATTCATAGAATGAAGAATTGGAAAATTGTCATACATTTGCACTCCCAAAACCTATCGGCCCGTTCGTCTAGCGGTTTAGGACATCTCCCTTTCACGGAGAAGATCACGGGTTCGAATCCCGTACGGGTCACGATTTTTGAATGAATAAAAACTTTGAATTAAGTACATATGGCTAACCACAAATCCTCTCTGAAGCGCATCCGCCAGACGCAGAAGAAGCGTTTGCATAACCGTTTCTACCACAAGACGACGCGTAATGCGATTCGCATCTTACGTGCCCTTTCCGACGCGAAAGAGGCAGCAACACAACTTCCCCTAGTTAGCGCTATGTTGGATAAGTTGGCCAAGCGGAATATCATTCACAAGAACAAGGCTTCTAACTTGAAGTCAAGCTTAACTAAGCACGTAAACGGTTTGTCTTAACCGACAACTGATTTGGTCAAAAAAAGCCGCCCCTCGGGCGGCTTTTTTTGTTTTTAATGACTTTTCGAGTTGTTTGCACCGCGGAGTTGACGGGTGTACGGAATCATGGGCTCAGTTTAGCCCCATGTCCACCACTCCAATTACCCAATGGCCCCTGGAAGACCGGCCCCGCGAAAAATGTCTATCTAAGGGTGTTCGGGAACTTAGCACCACAGAATGTATGGCTCTGCTTTTTCGGAATGGGCATCGTGGTGAGACGGCTCTTTCATTAGCCCAAGGTCTCTGGCGCGCCCATAACGAAGACCTACAGCGCCTCGCATGCGCCAATCCGGAGTCTTGGATGCGTCTCAGCGGATTGGGGCCCGCCAAAGCCACGGCCTTGGCCGCGGCATTTGAGCTTGGCCGCCGAATGCAGGCGGTGGAGGGCGCCGGTACGTCGCACAGGACGGTTCGGAGCAGTGGGGATGGCTTTGCTTTGCTGCGGCCAAAGTTGGAGTGCTTGGATCATGAGGAGTTTTGGGTTCTTTATTTGAGTCGTGCACACACTGTGCTTAGCATGGATTGTATTGGTAAAGGGGGATGGACCGGTACGGTGGCGGATTTGCGGGTGCTGTTTCAGCGTGCGCTCGAGTTGAGAGCTCCCGCGATTTTGGTGGCACACAATCATCCGAGTGGCCGTTTACAGCCTAGCTCGGAGGATCAAGACTTAACACAGCGGATGGTCCAAGTAGGAAGATTTTTAGACATTGTTCTATTGGATCATCTCATCGTTGGCCGGGGGGATTACGTTAGTTTTGCGGATAAGGGTTGGCTGAATGCGAATCCATAAAAAGTATGATAGCACACATCGTCGGCGCACGGCCCCAATTTATCAAGTTGCTCCCGCTTTTTCAGGCTTTGGCCCGAAGGGGAGCGCCTCAGCAGGTGCTGCATTCTGGGCAACACTGGGAGGCTGGGATGAGTGAGGTGTTTTTCAATGAATTTGGCCTGCAGCCGGATCAAGTGTTGGATTGGTCCAATGCGCATGAGGAAAATATTCAGGCCATGATGGCCGCTCTTGAAGCTTGGAAGCCGGATACGGTGGTGGTGTATGGAGATACGTTTTCTACCTGGTGTGCAGCAAGAGCAGCGAAGCGTCTAGGCTTGGCCTTGGCGCACGTGGAGGCCGGATTGCGGAGTTTCAATGCGGCCATGCCGGAAGAAGAGGCACGTGTCAAAACAGATACGATCAGCGATTGGCATTTTGTCCCGTCAAAGCGTGCGCTAGCTCAATTACAGCGAGAAGGACTAGATCGTGGGCCTGAACACACGGTGTTGACAGGCGATATTATGGCGGATGCGTTGATGGAACGCAAGCCCGGCAAGTCGACCCCCGGAAGAATTTTAGTGACGGTGCATCGCAACACCAATGTGGATGATCCAGAGATTCGCGGTCGGATTTTGGATGCTTTGGAAAAATTAGCGGACCGTTTCGAAATCCATTGGCCTATTCATCCCCGCCTCAGGGCACATTTGGAAGAGGGACAGCGACCGAAGAATATTATTTGGCATCCCCCCTTGGGTCGAGAGGCTCTTTTGGAGCAATTGGATGCAGCGGAATGGGTGATTACAGACTCGGGCGGCTTGCAGAAGGAGGCTTATTTCTGCCAACGTAACTGCCTCGTGCTGCGCAATGAGACGGAATGGGTGGAACTGATGTCGACCGGGCATTCCTGGCTGTTAAATCCGGCTGAGTGTAGCGATGGAGAGGAGTTGTGCCGGGTTTTAGAGCAGGCCTTGTCACGCGCTACATCCTCTGAATTCCCGCCTGTGTATGGCCTAGGAGATGCGGCGGAGCGAATGGCCGATGCGCTTTGGAACGAAGGGCCGATCCTGCCTAACCGGATTCTCCTCCGTGGTAAAGCGGGAAATCCTCAATTGGAATTTGCCGCGGAGATCCTACGCCGAGTGACGGGGGTACGTCTTGATTTTACGGCACAAGGCGAAGAATGGCAGGCATCCTCTTTGTGGGCAGAGAATTTCAGCGATTGGATACCGGAGAATTTAAAGGAGGATTCCTTGGCGAAAGCGGCATACCTGGCGTCACGGGTGGAGGAGTTTTCCCCAAGTCAACGGGATGATCATGGGCGTTACATGCCAGAATATTCGTGCCAATGGGAGAGTTTGCAAAGGAATCCAGAGATACCGCAGGGGCATGTATGGTTGGAAGCTTTTGTACAAAGGTTTCGGCCAGATTTTCGATTGTCAGAGCGCCGAAGGCCCGCCTCCACGGTGGTGATTGATATCGATCATCGCTTTGCGTTTAAAGGCTTTTCGAGGCTACATCTGACTGGGGTGTTCTTGAGAAACTTTTTCCTAGGCCGTTGGAGTCAGCTTCGTTCCGAATGCTCTGCCTCGGATGCCTTTGATGCATCGGATGTATTTGAAGGACTGATGAGAGTGCATAAAGAGGTTCGTTGGCAGTTTTTTGCCTGGATTGGACCTAAGCGTGGACCGCAAGACAAGGGGCCTAGTATTCGGCATTCCAGTGTGGCCTCAGCGCATTCTGAATGGGCTAAACGCCATCCGAGCATAGGCTTGCACCCAAGCTATGCGCATCACGATGGAGGGCAGAAAGCCTTGAGGACGGAAGTGACGACGTGGAAGTCCGCGACTTCGCACATTCTGCAACGCTCACGCTATCATTATTTGCGGATGAATATTCCCTACTCTCAAAAACAACTCCATACGGAGGCTGTTCTAGAAGACTGGAGTATGGAGTACGCAAAACACGCAGGGTATCGAGCAGGGGTGGCAGTTCCTTTCCCGGCATGGGGAGTTGGACCCGATGGCGAGGCCATGGATCGGGACGGTATCCCCTACTTAACCTATGTGCCTGTTGCCTTGATGGATCAAAATATTTTTCACCTCGAATCCGATGAGATCTCGACGTATTTGCAACGATGGGACGCCGCAGCGAAATCGCATGGTGCAGCACTTGTTCTTGCCAGTCATTGGCGCTTTTTTGGTCCGGGAGCCTCCTTATTTTCAGAGACAGCCAAATACGCGGCATGGAAACAAGGCTTGCAAGAATTTTTAAATCAGCAGGCATCATGAAGTGGGTTGACGGTACATGGACCTCGGAAGCATGGGCGGAGCTCGTAAAGAATTCTCCTTGGGATTTCCCCTATGATCGCGAGGGGTATGCAGATGCCCTAGGTCAAAATTGGGCTGCGATGATGGTTACGGGCTTTGCTTTGCCCTTGGCCTATCGTAAAAAATGGGGGATGTGGACGGGCTATCTGCCATTCGGGATGCAACAATGGGGTCCGATTGGTCCAATGAGCAGCTCGACAGCTTCCCTGCGTGCCGCAGTGGAGGCAATTCCAGGTCGATTGACCAAGGTCGATATTGCCATGCATCAACCAGAGGATTGGCAACCCATGCCGTCAAAATGGAAAAAGAAAGGCCTGCGCATCGAGCGCTGGACGGAACAGCCTAATTATGTTTTGGATATAGCCTCCTCCTATGAGCAAATCTATTCGGGCTACAGCAAGCAGACAGTTCGAAATCTCAAAGCAAGCCAGCAAAGAGGTATGACGGTCTTTGAGCACGATACCCCAGATGTGCTCTTGCATGCTTTTAAAGCTAACCAAGCGGAACGCTATGTGATTCCAAAAGGCTTTGAGCCTGCCATACGTTCAGCCATGTATCACCTTCTCCATCAAGGCCGCGGTGCGGTTTGGTCGGTGTATGGCGAGGGAAATCGCTTTTTAGCTGGGGTGTTTATTGCATTTGCAGGAAATCGGGCCGTCTTGCTTTTTTCGGCGATTTCTGACGAAGGGCGCCAAAGTCAGGCTATGACCTTTCTCCTAAATGAAGTACTTACGTATGCTTGTGGGCGATGGGAGGTTTTTGATTTTGAAGGCAGTAAGTCGCCTGGTCTCGCTCGTTTTTATGCGGGGTTTGGGGGCAAATTGGAGCCCTACTTGCGTTACCAACGTTGGGCCCTACGATGACACTTACCCAGTTAGACTACTTCATCGCTTTGGCGGAACATCGCAATTTTAGCGCGGCGGCAAAAGCCTGTGGGGTAAGTCAGCCCACCCTGAGTGCTCAATTCCAAAAGTTAGAAGAAGAGATAGGCCATAGCCTCGTAGATCGGAAGACGCAGCCGATACAACTCACGGCGATGGGACAATTTTTAGTAGATCAAGCTCGACGGACGGTCTCGACTGCCACACAAATCGGACAATTGGTGGATCAGTTTGAACATCCATTGACGGGGCAACTTCGACTGGGTATGGTGGCTCCCATGTCCAAAAAGCTAGGGCCAAGCTGGATTTCCCAATGTCAAATGACTTTTCCTGGGTTGGATCTTCAGGTACTTGAGGCGAATAGCGCCGAGTTGCAGCAGATGATGCAGCAAGCGGAACTCGATGCGGCGATTCTTCCCATGGATAGCTGGAAAGGAGTGGGCCAAAGCCAAATGAACTTCGAGGAATCGTGGTGGGCTCTTGGGCCTATTTCGGGGCTTCCCTTGCCAGAATTGACGGATGTTGAGCAGTGGCTTTTGGGTTCCGATCATCAAGATGCTACGCGCTATGCTCAGCGTCAGGGTTGGAAATCGCAGTATCCTAGTTTTTTTCAATCTGAATCCGTCGCAAGTCGCGTGGCGATAGGTCAAAAAATAGGTAAATGGGTTTTGCTCTCGGAGTCAGAACTTGAAGGATTTGGCTTGGATGCTCAAAAGCGGGCCCTCAAATGGCCTGGACCTCTTCGAAGCCTGACATGGATTAGTGGACCCCATGCCCAAAATAAGGAACTTCAAACAAAACTACTCAGATTGCTCATCTCGGAACCTTCTCCCTAGCCTCAAAGCGCAGTTGAATAGTGCTTTGACCTGCAGGCTAGAGGACAAAGCTACAATAGAGCCATATCACTAAGGTGGCCAGGACGTTCATCCAAAAGCCTGAGCGGGCCATATCGGCAATACGAATCTTTCCAGAGGCAAATACGATGGCATTGGGTGGGGTGGCCATGGGAAGCATGAAGGCACAACTCGCTCCTACCGTGAGTGGCACAGCCAATAGTTCGAATGGCATGCCTTGGGCTATAGATATTGCCAAAGCGATGGGCAACGTCGCGCTGACCAACGCCATATTGGAAAAAAGTTCCGTAGTCCAAACTCCAAGAAGGGTAAACGCTAAAATCCATAAACTTGGGGGCCAACCTTGAATACCTGATTCGGCGAGTGCTTCTAGCCAACCGGATGATTGCATTCCCGCTGCGAGGGACATGCCCCCTCCAAAAAGCAAGAGAATTCCCCATTCGATTTTTTGGGCATCTTCCCAGCGGAGCAAGGGCTTTCGTTCTGCATCTCTAAGGATGAATAAAAGCAAGGCCCCCGTGAGTCCCACCCAGGTGTCGGTCAATGCCAAGGAGGGTGCCATTCCCTGAAGCCAGGGCCGCGTCATCCATGCAAGCGCGGTCGTTGCAAAAATGAGAGCCACGCGCTTTTCACCGGAAGTCCATTCCGCCGCTTCGGGCCATTGAACTTCCCGGAGATCCGCCTTGGGCAAATTTCTGCGTAACAAGAAAAAAGCGAGTACTAAGAGCACCAGGGCGATGGGTACTATTTGGAGTGACCAATCAAGAAAATTCACTTCTTGAGACAGCGCTTGTTGACGAAAAGCGGCATAGACCAAGTTGGGCGGGGTGCCAATGAGTGTCCCTAATCCCCCCAGATTCGCTCCCCACGCCATTCCCAAGAGGATATTTCGCTCCAAAAGCTCGTCCTTACTAGGCAAATGCCGAATGAGGGACAAGGTTAGTGGAAGCATCATGACGGCCGTGGCGGTGTTGCTCATCCATAAGCTCAACAAGAAGGTGGCCAACATTACGCCGGCGAGTACGCGTTGGGATTGGCTGCCAAAGCGCCGCAAGATGGCCAAGGCAAATCGGCGGTGCAGCTGATGATGTTCCACGCCCCGAGCCAGAAAAAAACCTGCTAAAAACAAGAAGATGAGTGGGTGCGAATAAGCATTGGCTAGCTCACTCGAGCTCAAAACCCCCATGCCGCCAAAAGTGACCATGGGTAAGAGGGCCGTGGCGGCCAAGGGGATCACTTCGGTGAACCACCAAAGGAGCATCCAAGCGGTACTTCCAGCCACCGTGGCTTCTGGACGAGTCCAGCCCAAGCGGTCCGAAAATAGAAGTGCTGCAAAAAACAGGATTGGGCCTGTGACTAAGTAGAGTGTTTTGGATTTGAGAATCTTCATTATAGTATGTGCATTCGCCTTTCAATGAATCTCATCCATTGCAGCATTTCCCATTAATTCACCGCTATGGCCTGCATTAGGTACGATGAGAAATGACCAATTGTTAACGCATTGTAAAGTGCTTGAAGCTTGAATCGATGACCCTATGAAGAACTGAGCCCGTTCAACCCTATTTAAGCCTTGAATATCCGATTCGGCAGTGTGCCTCAGCCCTGATGAGTTTGGATCAGTATCAAGGCTGCCAACCATAA
The DNA here is from genome assembly GCA_029254375.1 of Schleiferiaceae bacterium. GTDB lineage: Bacteria > Bacteroidota > Bacteroidia > Flavobacteriales > Schleiferiaceae > TMED14. The sequence continues at coordinate 80,309 of JAQWXR010000021.1, forward strand.
CAATCATCTGGCGACCTAACGCTTTGGATAAATTCATTGTTGGATTAGGGGTTCCTTCAAGTCCGTAAGGATAAGAAGTGGTCGTATTCGGGCAAGTATACCATCCTGAAGAAGAAGCGAATAGATTTCGACATTTCGTCGTCTCTCCAAAATAGGCAAATCGATGGACAAATTGTCCCCCAGCCGACATTCCGAAAAGATCAAATTGATCATTTTCAGATCCTATTTTTCCTTTGAAATCCATCCACAAGGATTCCAAATGATTGAAGAGCCATTCATCGCTTGGGTTAAGACCTGAGGCATTTTCACCATCTTCAAAAAGGTTACCTAGTGCAAATTCATTGAAAGAAAACTCACCATTTGAGAATTCTGGTGCGAGTAGAATTATGCCTTTGGCATTTGATTTTGCAATCAAGGAGTTTCGCAAAGGTTCCGCATCTCGGGCATTGCCATGGATTAAGATTAGAACGGGTGATTTTGAATCGGCATTTTCTGGAATGTTATAGAAGCAATGGACAGATTTGTTCAGGGAGCTCAATGTTATTGAGGTGAGGTAATTACCTGTGCCGCTATATGTGCTTAGGTCTAAAGGCTGACCTTTATTTGGGTTGCTCGGTTCAACATCAGGTAAACATCCTGAAAGAACAATCACGAGGAAACTTAAATATATTTTTACTCCAAATACTTTCATGGTTCTTTCTGGAAACGGGTGCACAATTTTCATTGAATGCACAAGATTACTCAAAGAGTACCGCTTAATTTGATTGGTATTTGATTTTTTAAAAAATTGGTATGATTTCATTTTCCTTAAATAAGCTAATTTCCGATTTCTATAAATAAACTTATGATGAGAAAAACTTACATGTTCTTTGTGCTTTCTCTTCTATCACTGACTGCTTTTGGGCAGAATGTGATTCTAGAAGAGAATTTCAATTACACTGCTGGTGCTCAATTACAATCCAATGGATGGTATGGCCATAGCGCAGCATCGACGAATCCAATTTCAGTGGATAGCAGTACATCTGGCTTGTCCTTGAGTCAAACTGGTTATTTGGGGAACGGAATCGGCCCATCTGCTTTAGTGTTTAACACTGGTGCGGATGAAAATAAGCCATTTGCAAGTAGTATTGATACGAACAGTGTTTATACCTATTTCCTTCTAAAAGTTACTGACCCAGTCTCGACTTCAGGTTATTTCTTTCACTATGTGCAATATAATTCTCCGACTAGTCCAACCTACACATCAGTGAGTACAGCGTATCGTGCCAGGACTTTTGTCATTCCTGGTTCAAATCCGAGCTCTCAGTACAAATTGGCTTTAACATTCAATGCTTCATCAAATGGAGGAGCCGATACTACTGCCAACTTGAATATTGGTGAAACCTATCTCGTTGTAGTGAAGTATAGTTTCGTTTCAGGAGCATCAAATGATGAAGTTAGTTTGTTCCTCTTTGAAGATGGCGACAATATTTCCTCAGAGCCCTCTACGCCAACTATTGGCCCGTTGACAGGCACGGCTGCCGATCTTTCGATTGCCCAAGGTGTTGCATTACGCCAGTTTTCATCCGCACAACGGATAGTTGTAGACGGCTTATATTCTGCAGATGGATGGCTAGCACAGCCTCCTTGCCCTGCTTCTCAACAATGCGCCTACACGGTAAACATGACGGACGCCTATGGTGACGGCTGGAATGGCAACACGGTAAGCTTCATTCAAAATGGCTACACTGTGGGTACAGTGGGTGGTGGATTTACTACGGGATCGTCCTATA
>JAQWXR010000030.1 GCA_029254375.1 Schleiferiaceae bacterium
GCGAAAGATTGGCCTTGTTGATCCTTTTCAGACACATTGAAGTCTTGAGCAGGCCCCCCGAAGGCGTGCTCCCAATCAATATTTAAATCGCGGTCTTGAAAGTCCAAACAGCCCTCCGAATCTGGAGCATAGAAAGCGCTGCATTTGTACTGAAAAATCGTGTGATCCTCCAACGTGAGAAAACCATGGGCAAAGCCAGCAGGGATGTACAGTCGTCGATGATTTTCCGCACTGAGCACGGTGCCAAAATGTTGGCCATAGCTAGGTGAGTTTTTGCGCAAATCCACGGCCACGTCATACGCGGCGCCCTGGACGACTGAAACTAACTTAGCTTGAGCATGTGGTGGACGTTGAAAGTGCATTCCACGGAGCACACCACGATGACTCATGCTCTCATTGTCCTGGACCCACAAGGTCCCAGATTTGTGACGGTGGGTTTCCATGAAGTACCCCCGTTCATCTCCAAAAACCTGAGGTTCCAATAACAGGAGTCCAGGAAGGGCCTCTTTCACGAGTTCAAGTCCAAAGTGCTTCATGTGGTAAAATGGCGTTGTGTCCACGAAACTAACGTCGACTGTGCGTGAGGATTGCCTGCCACGATTTGGCGAGCATGTATGAGTTCAAAATCAGTTTGAGCCTGCCCAGAAAAGTCAGAGACCTGACCGCCCGCTTCGCGAACAAGTAGGATTCCCGCGGCAACATCCCAAGGGGCTAGCCCATGCTCGAAGAAGGCGGCAAATCGCCCCTGGGCGACCCAAGCCAAATCCGTGGCTGCTGAGCCAAAGCGACGCACGCCCCGTGAACCCTGAAAGCATGCTCGCAGGACCTGGAGGTAGGCTTCCATGGCTTCAAAGTCATGGTAAGGGAATCCTGTAGCTACGAGGCCTTGGCTTATTTCGGGTCCATCATTGATCTGAAGGCGATGGCCGTCGAGCCAGGCCCCTTGCCCGCGTTCTGCCCAGAAAAGCATGTTTTGACCTAATTCAAATACGGCTGCCCAAAGAAGTCCTTCGGAGTCCATCAAGGCGACAGATACTGCATATGGGGGAAGGTTGTGAATGAAATTCGTAGTCCCATCGAGGGGGTCAATCACCCAATTGTACCCTTGGTCCACCCATGGATAGTCACCCTCTTCCCCAATGACACCTGAGCCGGGAAGGATGGTCTGAAAGCCTGACACAAGGAATTCCTCCGCCTGACGATCCACATAACTCACGAGGGAGTTGAGGCTTTTGCTTTCGACCTGACCGGCATCAAATTCAAGACGTTCGCCTTGGATCCAATGTCCAACTTTTTGAACATGGGCGAGGGCATCTTCCCGTTGACCCTGGGTCCAGGTCATGAGGCGACGGAATTTCTCTCTTGAACCGGGTGGACATCTACGCCTTCATGGCTACCCCATTCCCCGAGTAACACGTGTTCCACCGTTCCCGCGCGGTCCGCATGATATACGCTTTGAACGCGGATGTAATTCTCCGTATAGCCGAACATGAGACCTTGGCGATCGGCCTCTTCCCAGAGGACTCGTCGGATGCTGCCGCGGTGGCTGAGGGCAAAATTTTTCTGTTTTTGAGCGGAAAGTAGACGCAATCGATGGTTGCGTGCCTTTCGCTCCACTGGAGGGATTACGCCGTCAAAGTCGATGGCTTCCGTTCCTGGGCGCTCCGAGTAGGTGAATACATGAAGATATCCAATGGGGAGGCTCGCCAAGAATTGGTAGCTATCAAGAAAGTGTTCTTCGGTCTCTCCGGGGAAGCCTACAATGACATCCACCCCAATACAGGCGTCTGGGGTACGAGCCAAAATGGCTTCAACCCGCTGTTGATATAGTTCCCTTTGGTAACGCCGCTTCATCTTCCCTAAAATTTCATTGTTTCCACTCTGGAGCGGGATATGGAAGTGGGGGACAAAACGCTGACTTTGCGAAACAAAGTCAATTACTTCATTACTCAAGAGGTTGGGTTCAATACTAGAGATTCGAATTCGGTCCAATCCGTCCACTTCATCTAAGCCATGTAGAAGGTCGATAAAGTGATGATCGTGGCGCTTGTTAGCAAATTCGCCTTTGCCGTAATCACCAATATTCACCCCGGTCAGGACGACTTCTTGGACGCCGCGTTGGACCAAAGCCCGTGCTTGTGCAACTGCCTGATCTAGTGGGGCAGAGCGGCTGACACCTCTCGCCATGGGTATGGTACAGTAGCTGCATTTATAGTCACATCCGTCCTGTACTTTGAGAAATGCACGCGTGCGATCTCCCAAACTGTATGCGGCTTGGTAATTTTCTACATCTTGAATTTCACAAGAATGAATAATCGCTTCATTCTGCTTGGTTAAATCACTCAGGAATTGTCGGAGGTGTAATTTTTCTTGGGCACCAACAACCAAATCCACACCTTCCATCGCCGCGATTTCAGAAGGGCGCAATTGGGCATAACAACCCGTAACCACGATGAATGCTCCGGGATTTGCACGAAGAGCCTTGCGGACTATGCTTCGGCACTCTACATCCGCTTGATTAGTCACAGAGCAGGTGTTGATGATCACCACATCGGCTCCTGCCTTCAAATCGGTCAATGTCATTCCGGCCGACTGAAGGTCGCGCGAAATAGTGCTGGATTCTGCAAAATTTAGTTTGCAGCCCAGCGTGTGAAAAGCGACTGATTTTCCTGAAAGGCCCATCGCGCGAATTTACGGCTTTTCATCGGTGCTATCTTTGATGCATGGCCAGACAATTTCCTCGCTACCTATTTTTATTGACTCTACTTTCTATTTGGCTCATGCTTGGCTGCCAATCTCATACAGAAGCGGGCGAAGGGATCGTATTTCGATACAATGAACCCAGTAATATTAGCTCCCTAGATCCAGCTTTTTCTAGAGATCAAGCACACTCTTGGCTTTCGAGACAACTCTTCTCGACCCTAGTCAAAAGTGATTCGCTCTTGCAGCCGGTTGCAGACCTAGCCACAGAATGGGCAGTCAGTGAGGATGGCTTGAGGTGGACCTTCACACTCAGGTCGGATGCATTCTTCCATGAAGACCCTTGCTTCCCCTCCGGAAAGGGACGACGGGTACAGCCCGAAGATGTTATTTTTTCTTTGGAGCGATTAAAGGACCCACACACAGCAAGCCCTGGCGCTTGGGTGCTCGAGAATGTAGCCCAGCTTTGCACGACGGCTGCGGGGCAAGTTCAAATTCAACTTCATCTAGCGGATGCGGCATTTTTAGGTCGCTTAGCCATGCCCTACTGTGGAATACTACCCGCCGAAGCGCTGGCGTATTATGGGCAGGATTTCTCTAGTCATCCGGTAGGCTCCGGTCCGTTTTACCTGAAAGCTTGGGCCCGTCAAGAAAAGCTCGTGATGCGAAAGCATCCCCGCTACTTTGGTCGGGATCAGCAAGGGAATAAACTCCCATACTTGGAAGCTGTATCTGTGCGGTTTATCCCAGATCGCCAGGCCGCCTTCTTAGAGTTTGTGAAAGGCAATCTAGATTTTGTGAGCGGCGTGGACGCTTCGTATAAGGATCAATTATTCACCCAAGACGGGCTTTTGCAAACGCGTTGGCAGAAGGAATTCCATCTGCAGAAGACGCCATTCTTGAATACGGAGTTTCTAGGCATCCGTCAGCATAATCCTCAACCCGCGTACTTAGGAGATCTGCGGGTTCGCCGGGCGTTGAACTACGCTATCGATAGGAAAAGCATGATGCGCTACCTCAAAAACACCATCGGAATCCCGGGGTATGGAGGTATTTTACCAGCGGGCATGCCAGGTTTCCAATCGAAGGAGCGGTGGGAAGCCCGCGCTGCGAATCCATGGGAATTTGATCTGGAAAAGGCTCGGGCTGAACTTCAGGAAGCGGGAATTCTCGATGCCCAGGGGCACGCATCCCCTGATTTGGAACCCATCGTGATCTCAACAACTGCGAGCTATCGCGATATCTGCGAATACATTCAAAGTGCATGGGGAAGATTAGGTCTTCCCGTGCAAGTCAATGTCATGCCCTCTGCCGCCTTTCGTGAAGATAAATCTCAAGGCCGCTTGGCCGTCTACCGAGCGAGCTGGATTGCAGATTACCCTGCGGCTAGTAATTATTTTATGCTCTTTGAATCTGGTTATGCTGCCCCGAACGGACCCAATGCGTCTCAGGTGGCCTCTGCAGAATATGATGCGCTCGTTGGCGCATTGGCAGAACAGGAGCGCAAAGGGAATGGAGAAGAGGCTGCCTTTGAAATTGATCGTTGGCTCCACAATCAGGCTCTTTTTGTCCCGCTATTTTACGATGAAAGTGTGCGGGTGTTTCGGAAAGAATGGGTAGGTATTGATGCCCACCCAATGAACATCCTTGACCTCAGTCAGGTTCGCCGTCGAATTGAGCCGTTTCCCAAGTGAGATCCGCCCACAAAGGGTGATGGTCGCTGTCTGTTTGTATCAATCGTTTCATTCCAACACAGCGGATAGGGTCCTCCAGGAGAATCCAGTCAATCCGCAGAGGGAAGCCCCAAAGCCCGTCAAATGTAGAGCCAAAGCCACGTCCACGGGCAGTAAACACATCGGTCCAGGCACTCATTCGGTAGGCAGTATTGCTACTCGGGGCGTCGTTGAAATCACCCATCCAGATCAATTCTGGTCCTTCGGAGGACTCCGCCCAAGCAAGTAATTGATCCACTTGCTGTGCGCGGATTTTGGCAGTTCGGGTGAGCCGCCATGCACTTCGAAATAGTGACGTTGAAATGCCGGCAGAATCGCTCTCTGCTTCGGCCTCTCGGGCGACAAAGGTGGTGGTCACAAGATGCACATTGACCACGCGAATCATCCCATGAGGCCCTTGAATATCGGCCCATACAAATCCGCGATGGCCAGGATAGCCTGCTTTGAATTCTTCAAAGTTCCAGGATAGGATAGGATACTTTGAATAAATCTGAAGTCCCTGGTCCACATGTTTGGTATGATGGGGATAGCGCGCCTCCAAGCTTCGCTGAGGCCCAGAGTTTAAGCGATTCTCTTGAATGGCCAAAATATCGGCATGTAGGTCCAATGCGGCCTGTTGCATCCGTGCTTCGGTTAGCTCGGGTTCCGTCCAAGTAGCATTTCGCCATTGATGCACATTCCAAGTGGCCACGCGCAAGGAACCTTCGAGTTCGGGTGCTGTATTGACGTGCACCCAGCCTCTAATTTGGGGCCAAGTGGCAGCGAGCACGAGAAGGCCGAGCCATGCGGAAGGCCGAAATTGGCTAGCAGCTAGGATGGTCCATGCTAGATGCCACAGAAAAAATATGGGCCATGCTAAGGCTAACGGGGCTAGCCAGGGGAAGGGATTTGGGGCCATGTAGAAGCCCAATAAGGAACCCAAGGTAAAGGGTCCGGCAAGCAGGTGCGGCCAAACGGATAGCCAGCGAAGCCAGGCTTTAGTTTTTGCCATAACGGGTTAAAAATTCTTTTTCCGGGACCGTCAGCCCTTCATAGCCAACCCGTGAAATCTTCTCCAGAATGTGATCTAAATCAAGGGGCGACTTTCTAACAGCGTGAAGGGCTGAGCGGCTTTGACGAAATATTTTTTTTCGCTTCAAGCGCAGTGAACTATCTAGCCACTGGGGGTTTTTGGCCAACATCCACCCCAGAGCGGCCCCGCCCAAATGGGCAATGTTGCCTCCGGCATTCGGACCTTGTAAGCCAGAAATACTGATAAGCAGTAGGAGCAGACTGATGGCCCATAGCGGCAGCCGAAGGACGCCAAACACATAGACTGCTAGCTTTGGGGACATTCGGGTCGCTGCAAAGAGCAAGGCTAAAACTCCGCCCGAGGCCCCCATCAATGGAGGCCAAGTAGGATAGAATATACTACCGAGTGCATAGGCGATTCCGCCAGCTAAGATGCCTAAGGCGAAAAGCCGGGCCACTTGATGATCCTTCCAAAATGTTTTAAGCATGTGCCCGGCAAAGTAGAGCATCAGGGAGTTGAGCAGGATGTGCATGACCCCGTAGTGCATAAATCCATAGCTGATTAGGGTCCAAAATTGACCAATGTTCCACGACTGGAACGCAGGAAGGGCAACATAGCGGAGTAGATTCGTCTCAACGGCGACCTGACTAAACCAGCCGAGCGCTTCTGCGATGGTTTGAATGACGAAGCATAGGAGGAGGATGAAAATCCAGCGATGAATCCAGGATTCTCTGATCCATGCTTGGATTTCGCGAATCATGGCTGATTGATTTCTGGTCGAAAAATCAAAGTCCATGCCTCAGAATCGACGAAATTGTTTTTGCTTCCAGAATCGCAAGAGCAGGAAACCAAAGAGCATGCCGCCAATGTGAGCAAAGTGAGCAATATTGCTTCCTGGGCTTGAGAAACCTGAAAACAGTTCAAAAGCCCCATAAAACATGACAAAGTACTTGGCCTTAATGGGCATCAAGAAGTATATATAAATGCGCTGGTTAGGATAGGTCATTCCGAAGCCCAGGAGCAAACCAAAGACCGCTCCAGATGCCCCCACCGTGGGGATCTTCAACATGTAATTAGCGATTTGGCCAGATTGTATGCTGCCAAGGACTTGGTATTCATTCAGGTAGCCGTAGTATTCGAACATGTTAACGCCTAAGTGGCATAGTGCCGCTCCAAGGCCCGTCACAAAATAGAACGTGAAAAATCGTTGGCTCCCCCAAAGGTTTTCGAGTGAAACCCCAAACATCCAAAGCGCGAACATATTTCCAAAAATGTGTCCCAAACTATTGATATCATGAAAAAAGAGATGGGTAACCAGTTGGTAAGGTTGAAATTCCGAAGATTGGGGCAAGTACAAACCAAACATGCCGATGAGGTCAATGCCCATTTGAGCAAAGACGATACTAGCAAAGTAGGCCAAGCCATTAATAATCAGAAGATTTTTAATTACTGGAGGAAGGAGTGAAAAAGATCGTCTTTGGAACATAATCATTGAAATTGAGCAGAGAGGGCTTCGCCATCTAAAATACGGGCAATCGCCTTGCCTTGAGCATTCACCCATGGATTGTCTAGGGCAAATAATTCATCGAGTAGGGCGGGTAGATCGGTCGCCTGCGGCATGGACTTTTTATACGCCCAGTTTGAAAGCCATTGATTGATTGCCTGCTGCAAGGCGTCTTCTGTGTGCTCCGGATGGGCCGCAAGAATGGACTCCAACCATTCCATCGCTTCGGAAGGCTCTAGGAAGTATGGTCCTGCGACTAAACGACGTTCGCCTTCCTCTTCGGTCCACTGGAATCCCAGGCGTGGAAGGATATCGACCCATGCTTCCCAGCGGCTGGTAGAAGGGAGGTCTAGGACTTCGGGAAACAACCAAGTTTGTGCCGTAATACCCTCACCGAGTTGCAAAGCCGCTGCAGTTTTTTGCTGGAATATATGTCGACGAGCCCGAGGGACATGGACCGTAACAAGTCCGTTTTTCAGCGAGGCTATGGCAAAATGCGGAGGGAGTAAGAGGCAAAAGCTTGCCGGATGCACGCCGGATTCTGGCGTTTCTTCGAGAGGTTCCCAGGCCAACGAGGCTTGGCTTGCGGCCTCGGTTCGAGGCGGTGCAAAGAAGTCAAAACTTTCCTTGGCTGTCCCGCGCTGTCCGGAAGTTGAGGGCGTCCGAAACGGATTGTAATCTGGATTGACATGAACTTTTGGGGCTTCTGGCTGGCTCGTTAAATCCCAATTCACATGGTGTTGAAGATTTGTCTCGAAGTCTAAGGTGGGTGTTACCTGATGTATACCCAGCGCACGCTTAACGGCGCTCCGAAGGATGGCGTAGATCACGCGGTCATCTTCAAACTTCACCTCGGTTTTGGCAGGATGAACGTTTACGTCGACTCGGTCGGCAGGGACTTTCAAATAAAGGACATAGGCAGGATGATGCTCCACGGGCAAGAGACCCGCGAAGGCTTCCGTCACCGCTTTATGAAGATAGCCACTACGTATCGGTCGGCGATTGACATAGAGATATTGGTCCCCCCGTGTTTTACGCGCGTGCTCAGGCCGAAGAACAAATCCATCGCAGTGGACCACATCTGTTTTTTCCTCTATTGGCACCAAGCGCTCATTGGCTTTCCGACCCAAAATTTGCGTGACGCGTTGGCGAGGGTTTCCTGCTTCGAGTAACCAAACATCTTTCCCATTATGCTTGAGAATTAACCGTGTCTGGGGCTGGGCTAATGCAATCGAGGTAAAAGTTTCGGAGATATGCCGAAATTCAATCGTGTCGTTTTTCAAGAACTGCCGCCGCGCGGGGACATTGAAGAATAAATTTTTCGCTGTAATTGCGGTACCGAGGGCGCCGGCTACTTTTTTCGGGGTACCGAGCTTTCCGCCCTCGCAACTTAATTCGGTGGCCGCGGGTTCATCCGCGGTTCGGCTTTTAATATTCGAATGGGACACAGCTGAAATGGAGGCCAAGGCCTCACCACGAAATCCCAGGGTATTCAGGGCAAATAAATCGTCTGCCGAACGGAGTTTGGAGGTCGCGTGCCGCGCAAATGCGGACGGTAGATCATCAGCATCTATTCCGCTACCGTTGTCAATGACTTGGATGGAGGTTCTGCCAGCATCGTGTATCAAAACAGTGATTTCCGTAGCGCCGGCATCCAAAGAATTTTCTATGAGCTCCTTGACAATCGATGCAGGCCTTTGGACGACTTCGCCCGCGGCAATTTGATTGGCAACCTCTTCAGGTAAGTGATGAATACTAGGAGGCATGTGATCAGGTCGAAGCAATTTCACTCATGACAAGCATAGCAGGTAGGACCTTGAATACGATGTAGGCCACGACGACAGCGATGAGAATCCAAACCAATGGACTGCGCTTTGATTCGGATTTCACATTCGTGCTTCGCTTGGAAGACCAGGCTTCGCGAAGCTGTTCTCGTCGAAGTTCAGAATCCTTGCTACGCTCACCTTTTCGGGCTTGACGAAGTGATTCCATCTTCGCTTTTTTCTCGTCGTAGTAGCGATGTTGTAGGCTAAAGCCTCTCGGCTGGCGTTGTTTAGAAAATGCGGAAAAGAGTCCCATAGACTGTCAAAGGTAAAGCCTTTTTTGGGGTACATTTCGGCCATGGTAAAACGGTTGTGGCCCATGACGTTGGCTTTGCTTTCTTTCGGCTGGGGATCAGCGGAGTATAGGGAATCAAACCCTTTGGAAACGGGCAAGTACAGCGCCTGGATGGCCTCTGCGACGGTGGAGGATCTGGCTGGTCAAATGATTATGGTTGCTGGCTACAGTCGCCAAGGCGAAAGCCACTTTCAACAGTTAGAGCGCTGGTCCGAAACCGGCCAAATTGGGGGTATTATTTGGATGCAAGGGGGCCCCGGTCGGCAACGAAATGCCATCGTACGAACCCAAATTGCGGCGATGTCCGGAATCGGCATTCCATTGCTAAATGCCCAAGATGCGGAGTGGGGCGCTTCAATGCGCTTGGATTCCCTTCAACGCTTGCCTTGGCCGCTCACCTTGGGAGCGACCCATAATGAGGAATTAGCTCGGGCCTACGGGAAATCTCTAGGCCAGGAATCAAGAGCTCTGGGGATACACGTCAACTTCAGCCCGGTAGTAGATCTGAACACCAATCCAGCCAATCCCATCATTGGACAGCGTTCTTTGGGGTCAAATGTGGACCGCGTGAATCGCATGGCTACAAGCGAACTCTGGGGCTTGCAAAGCCAAGGAGTGATGGCCTGTGCCAAACATTTTCCAGGACATGGCGACACAGATAGTGATAGCCACAAGACACTCCCCACGTTAAGTCATTCCCTGCAGACGCTCCGTCACCGGGAGATGCGCCCTTTTGAGAACGCGATTCGCAGTGGCGTAGGCGCTATCATGGTGGCGCATTTGAATATTCCTGCCCTCGACTCAACGGGCACGCCGGCCTCCATCTCCAAACCCATTGTGACCCACTGGTTGAGGGATACCTTGGGGTTTCAAGGGTTGATCTTCACCGATGCGCTCAACATGAAAGGTTTGGCGCAGGATTTGACTCCTGGGGAGATCGAAATTCAGGCCATAGAAGCAGGAAACGATGTGTTGCTCTTTGTGGCGGACCCCAAAGCAGCCGTGAAAGCTATAGCGCTCGCGGTTGAGCGCGGTCGTCTGACGCGCAGGCAATTAGAAGAGCATGTGGGCCGAATTCTGGCCGCTAAAGCCCGCTATGTGCCGGAGAATGGCGCTATTCCCTCTTCTACTGAAGCGCCTTTGCCTGATCGCCAAGCCTTGAACGCCGCCATTTACGCCGCTGCAGCCACCTTGGTTTACGATCCGGACTCTATGATTTCGCGAACATCACGTAGCTCAGTGGTCGAGGACATCCTGTTCATGGTGCCCATGGGCGAAGGGCAGGCAGATGCGGCGAGACTTCCAGGTATGCACCCTGTGGCCGATATCGATGCCTTTTTGGCATCGAGCCGAACTAGGCAAGAGGGCTTTACGAAGCCGCGCATTTGGATTTTTCATACCGCATCCTCCGCTAACCCGTGGAAGTCAGCTAAGCTACCTAGCGAAGTCCTCGCACAGGCCAAATCATGGAAGGCCAAAGGGGCGGATGTAGGCTTGGTTCATCTGGGAAATCCCTATGGCTTGCGCAATGTGGCAGAGGGCGGCCCGTTGGCTTCTGAAGAGATTCTTAGCACTTTTAATGCTTTGGTCCTTGGCTACGAGCACGTTTCCGATGCGATCCTAGCGATACAAGGTGCGTTGGAGTCCTTCAGCGCGCGCAGGTTGCCGGGGCGCATTCCCGTTTCGGGCCTGAATTTCAATCCCGCCATGCCCGTGACGACGATGGGTGAAGCTGGCTTTCAAGCCGACCTCATTAAAAATATTGATTTTATTGTGGATGAGGGCTTGCGCAATGGCGCCTACCCCGGCTGCCAGGTTTTCTTGGCGCGCCATGGAAAAGTGGTCTTGAATGGCGTCTGGGGCACGCTGGATGGCACCAGCGCCGTAGAGCCGACGGACCGCTATGACCTAGCCAGTGTGACAAAAATTCTCGCTTCGGTCCCATTGATCATGGATTACATGGAGGGCTCTGGAGGTCCAGCTGCCTTTCTGGGAAGCCCTATGGCTGAATTTCTTCCCGAGCTTGCACATTCCCCCGTGGGCGCCCTAGAAATGGGCGACATCCTATCCCATCAGTCGGGCTTGCCTCCATGGATTCCTTTCTACCAATCCTATCTATGGAAAGATGGAAATCTGGACAATCGGTATTTTCGAAGAATTCGGAGTGAGAACTTCCCCAACCAAGTGGCCATCGGTGTATATAGCCGGGCAGATTTGAGGGATTCGGTGCTAGCGCGCATCGCGGAGGCAGATCTAGGCGTCAAGAAGTATAAATACAGCGACTTGGGCTACTACATGCATCAACGCTGGCTGGAACGCTACTACGGAGCGGCCATGGACGAGGTGCTGGAATCCCAGTGGTACGGACCCATGGGCTTGGATTTAGAATACAATCCGTTACAAAAGGCCATGAACAAAGGCCAAGCTGGGGGTATGGAAATAATACACATTGCTCCAACAGAGAACGATCAGATGTTCCGACGTCAACTGATACGAGGCACCGTGCATGACCAAGGTGCAGCCCTCTTAGGTGGGGTAGCGGGCCACGCAGGTCTTTTTGGTTCAGCCAAAGATGTTGGCTCTATGATGCAATTCTTCTTACAAGGGGGGCGATGGAATGGCTACCAGTACCTGGAGCCGGAGACGATTAAGGCCTTTACAGCCTGCTATGCCTGCGACGCGGGCAATCGTCGTGGTCTGGGTTTTGACCGTCCTCAAACCTCCGGTCCAGGTCCGACTTGTGGCTGTGTCAGCCCTTTGAGCTTTGGGCACACCGGATTTACCGGTACTTTTGCCTGGGCAGACCCCGAAACTGGCACCGTGCTTGTTTTTGTCTCCAACCGAGTGTACCCTGATGCAAACAACCCTCTACTTAGCAAGCTGGATATCCGAACCCGTATTCAAGAAGCCGTCCAGGTGGCTTTGGTCGATTAGCCTCCTTTTTTTGGTACTGTCCATGCAAGCCCAAGTTCAGCAGGCGGCCATTGGATGGCGAACGGACTCCACCTATGTGAGCTATTTTGGAAACGGGAAACCTCGCAGCATCGTGCATTTCAAAGATGGATTATCGGAAGGAGCGGCATTTGAGTTTCACGCCTCAGGGCAAGTGTTGATTTATAACGAATGGCTCGAGGGTCAAAAGCACGGGGAGGAAAAGGAATTTGATCAGATTGGTCGCCTAACCCATGTCACAAATTGGCGCTATGGCCGACTTCACGGTGAAGAGCGCAATTACTACGTTACAAGCGTGATTCAGAGCCGAATTCCATGGGTTAATAATCAGAAACATGGAACGGCCCTTTGGTACCATGACAATGGACAGGTCGCGGTCGAATTTCCATATGAGCACGGAGAAATTCAAGGCATAGCGACATATTATACGGATCAAGGCGAGGTAGAAAAGACCTTGACGTATCGCCACAACGAAGTGATCGAATCAAAATGAGAATAGGGGTAGTATGCCATCCAACATATGGTGGTTCTGGGGTGATGGCCACCGAATTGGCAAATCATCTGGGGAATCAAGGGCATGAAATGCATGTGATCTCGTATGCGCAACCTGTCCGCTTGGATCCATTCAATTTACAAGTTCATTTTCACGAGGTTCAGGTTCATGACTATCCTTTATTTCTCTATCAGCCCTACGAATTGGCTTTGTCTTCGGCCATGGTCGAAACCGTTCGAAAGGAGCGCCTGGAGATACTCCATGTCCATTACGCCATTCCTCATGCGTATGCGGCTTTTATGGCGAGACAAATTTTAGCCGATGAGGGAATTCATATTCCGGTGGTAACCACCTTGCACGGTACAGACATCACCCTGGTGGGTCGACTTCCAGCCTATAAGCCTGCGGTCTGTTTTTCAATTAACCACTCTTCAGCCGTCACGGCGGTATCTGAAAGCCTCCGTTTAGAAACGATCCAGCAGTTTGATATTCAACGCGACATTTTGGTGATACCCAATTTTGTCTTCTTACAGCGCTATAGCCGCGGAGATGCGGCTGCACGGAGACGCTTTGCCGAGCCAGAGGAGTCGATTTTGTGCCATGTAAGTAACTTTCGCAAAGTAAAGCGCGTATTGGATGTAGTGTTGATTTTTGCCGAAGTTCGAAAGGAGCTACCCTCCAAATTAGTCATGGTGGGTGATGGTCCGGACCGGGCTGCGGCCGAAACTTTGGTCGCTAATCTCGGAATTCAAGAAGACGTCTTATTTGTGGGTAAGACTTCCGAAGTAGAGCGGATTTTGGGCGTCTCAGATTTATTCTTATTGCCCTCCGAAACCGAAAGTTTTGGTTTAGCCGCCCTCGAGGCGATGGCTTCAGGTGTTCCTGTGGTCGCATCCCGCGTAGGAGGCTTACCGGAAGTCGTTAGCCACGGTCTGACCGGTTATCTGGAGTCAGTTGGTGATGTGGCTAGAATGTCTCAGCGTGCCATCGATATTCTTTCGAATGAAGCTACCCATGCAAAGTTCGCTGAGCAAGCCCTTCAAGCAGCGCATCACTTTTCCATGGAGCAAATTGGACAGACGTATCTCGACCTGTATCAGCAATTGATCGATGGGAAGTAAGCGCAAAGACAAAACCCATTCGGGCCCAGAGGAGCAGGTGAATCCTTTTGCGGCAGTCTTGGCGTCTGCCTTAGGGATCGAGGCACCCAAGGGCCCTGGTATTTCAGTTCTTCAGGAGGAGGAAGCCATGATGCTGGGCGTGAAAGAGGCTTCGTTGCGCTTTGAAAAGAAGGGGCGGAATGGCAAAATGGCTACCCTAATTGAATTCGCGGGCCTAAATTTTAGTGACCTAACGGACCTAGCCAAACAGTTAAAGCAGCAACTCGGTGTCGGGGGAAGTGCGGATGAATCAGGCTTTGTCTTGCTTCAAGGGGATGTCCGAAACAAAGTGGAGAAAATTCTTCAAAATGAAGGATGGAAAACGAAACGTATTGGAGGATGAGCTTGATAGTTGAGAGTCTTCAGAATGCCAAAGTCAAGCAAATACTGCGTTGGCGCGAAAAATCGTCGGCTCGACGAAAGGATGGAGTTTGCCTCGTCGAAGGTGCCCGAGAAGTACAGCGCGCTCTTAAATCCGGCTGGATCATTAAGGAATGTTACACGCGCCCTGAGGTCGACTTTGCCGAACCCGGAATGCGTATGCGCCCCTTAGCCTGTAGCAATGAGGTCTTTGAAAAAATGGTTCTACGCCAGCGAGGTGTCGATGTATTGGCAGTTTTTGAGATTCAGCAATGGACCTTGGATCAGGTTGAGTTGGATGAGAATTCGATGATTCTCGTCCTTGATGGGATAGAAAAACCCGGAAATGTGGGAGCCATCTTGCGTACAGCAAATGCAGCTGGGGTAAACCTAGTGCTTACATCGTCCCTTCAATGTGATGTTTATGCAGCCGAAGTTATTCGTAATAGTCTCGGAGGCATATTCGACGTGCAGCTGGTGGATGGCGATCGAACAGAAATACAACAATGGCTAATGAATCAAAAAATTCCCGTACTTCAGATGCACCTTGGGGCATCGAAGAGTCCTTATGAGATGGATCTTACGGGCCCAATAGCGGTGGTTTTTGGATCTGAAGACCGAGGTTTAGATGGCTCTTGGAATATGTTGCCTGGGGAGCGGATAAAACTACCCATGCTGGGAATCGTCGATTCTTTGAATGTATCCGTAAGTGCTGGAGTTCTTTTGTTCGAGGCTGGACGTCAGCGGTCTATCAAAAATTAAAAATCGATTTGTACCGGTGAAAATGGGAGGCCATATTTTGACCAAAAAGAAAGGCCCGAACTTTCGCTCGGGCCTCACACCAAACCAATAACCAAGCTTTCGCCTGTATTGGGGGTAAATTTAGTAAAAACACCGAGAATTTTTGTTGTAGTACAAAAATAAAAATGACTGTTGGTTAATTTCTTATTAAATATGGAGCGGTAACCGAATTTTGGCATGATAAAATCTCATCTGAGACTCCCTGGTAAATAATTTGGCCTCCATCTGAACCTCCTCCTGGACCTAGCTCGATAATCCAATCAGATTGCGAAATCACATCTGTTTGATGCTCGATGACGAGTATACTATGGCCCATGTCTAGAAGCGCATCAAACGCCCAAAGAAGTTTTTGAACATCGTCAAAATGCAGCCCTGTTGTTGGTTCATCAAAAACAAAGAAGACGGGTTCTGCACCTTGACCTTTTGATAAGAAAGAGGCTAATTTGACGCGTTGGCCTTCTCCTCCGGAAAGTGTGCTACTTGATTGCCCTAGCTGTATATATCCAAGCCCCACATCGAGGAGAGGTTGTAGCTTTTTTGCAATTTTTTCTTGCTGAATTTCTCGAAAGAATGCAATGGCCTCGTCTACGGTCATGCGAAGGATGTCAGAGATATTTTTGCCATGCACTTCTACTTCGAGCACGTCATCTTGGAAGCGCTTTCCATGGCATTGTTCACATTGCAAATGAACATCAGCCATGAACTGCATTTCGACCGTAACATAGCCATCTCCTTTACACACATCACATCGGCCACCATCGGTGTTAAACGAGAAGTGCTTTGCGCTGAATCCCCTTAGTTGAGCGTTTTTTTGATGCGCGTACAAGGCACGAACGTCGTCGTAAGCCTTTAGGTAAGTCACTGCATTGGAGCGCGAGGATTTACCTATCGGGTTTTGATCGACTACTTCTACGGCGCTTATGGCCCGCAGATCTCCGCTAAGGGTATCGTAATACCCAGTTCTGCCGGAATATTCACCCAGGTACTTCTGAAGTGCAGGTACGAGAATGCTGCGAATGAGGGTTGTTTTGCCACTTCCGCTGACCCCACATACGGCTGTGAAGCGTTGCAGAGGGATGTCAATGTCTACAGATTGGACATTGTGAGCACGCGCTCCCCTCAGTTGAATCCACTTGTTGTGGTCCATTGGCCGAGCGTTGCGTTGTATGCGTTTTTTTCCGTTCAGATAATTCGATGTAAGCGTCTTGGCCTGACGAACACCCTTTCCGGGTCCGACGTACACAATCTCTCCACCGTGGCGACCGGCCCCTGGACCAATGTCGATCAAGGTGTCCGCGGCGTGCATGAAGATGGCGTCGTGCTCAACAACCACTACTGTATTTCCTTGATTTCGCAAGGAAATTAAGACCTGAAGAAGGTCATCGGCATCTTTGGCATGCAGTCCTATACTCGGTTCATCCAAGATATAGAGGGAGCCGACCAGGCTTGAGCCCAGGCTGGTTGCTAAGTGGATTCGTTGAGATTCCCCACCGCTCAGAGTGCCTGCCGGTCGGTCTAAGCTGAGGTAGTGAAGCCCCACGCGTTCCAGGACTTCCAGGCGTTTACGAATTTCAGTTAAAAGACGTTCGGCGATTTTACCCTCGCTCCCTTCCAATTCTAGGGCGTCAAACCAGGCACGTGCTTTTCGAATGGACCAGGCAGAGATTTCACCAATGTGTACCCCGTGAATCTTTACATACCGGGATTCCTTTCTGAGTCGGTGCCCACCGCAGTCACCGCAGATGGTTTTGCCGCGATACCGTGCTTGGAGGACCCGAAATTGAATTTTATATGCCTTGCTTTCGACATAAGTAAAAAAGGCGTCAATGCCTTCAAAGTGGTCACATCCCTTCCACAGGAGGTCCTGTTGAGCGGAAGATAATTTTGCGACAGGGGTATGGATAGGTAAGTCCGCTGCCTCTGCGCCCCGAATCATCTGATCCTTCCATTCAGATAATCGTTCGCCTTTCCATGGGGCAATGGCGTCTTCGAAAATACTAAGCTGCGCATTGGGTATGACTAGCTCAGGATCAATGCCTAAAACAGAGCCAAAACCTTCACAGCTGGGACAGGCGCCTTGAGGGGTATTGAAAGAAAAGAAGGCCGTAGAGGGTTCCTCAAATAGGAGTTCGCCGTCAGAAAACTGATTAGAAAAAAATTGTCTTTCGCCTCGATCCCATTGCAGAATACACGTGCCTAAGCCTTCAAAAAATGCAGTTTGAATCGAATCGGCTGCCCGGATCTCTGCATCTGCATCGCGCGCGCCACCCGTCAATCGATCCACCACTAATTCAAAGGATGGGGCATTTTCTGGGCATTCATCCAAACGGCACACCTGCCCATCGGAGAGCATGATTCGCGCATAGCCTTGTTGGGCTAATAGTTGGCACATTTCCTCTGGGCTTCGGTCTTTAAAGTCTATCGGAGCAATAATTAAGACTCGATCCTCTTCACTGTGCTTGGAGAGGGCCAAAAGGACATCTGCGACGTGATGGCGGCGAACTTCTTCACCGGTAGTCGGGGAGAACGTCTTTCCGACTCGTGCAAATAGAACCTTGAGGTAGTCGTGTATCTCGGTGACCGTACCCACGGTGGAGCGTGGATTGCGTGAAATAACTTTTTGTTGAATAGCAATAGCCGGGGCCAATCCTTTAATGTCATCCACTTCAGGCTTGTCCAATTTCCCCATGAATTGGCGTGCATAGGAAGATAGAGATTCCACATAGCGACGCTGTCCTTCTGCATACAAGGTATCAAAGGCAAGGGAAGATTTTCCGCTACCACTCACCCCTGTAATCACGACGAGGTCGCCATGCGGAAAAGCGACCGTGAGATTTTTTAGGTTGTTGACGCGTGCGCCTTCGATGCGGAGTTCGGACTGTGCCATATTTGGGAAAGTGCAAAAATACCCTTTGTAGTTGAGGGAAAAATGCTAGATTCGTTAAATAATTAAAAAAAAGCAGCCTATAGCAAGAATCTTTACGCAATTCAATACATGTTGGACTATGTCAATCGTAAGGATTTCGGATGCCGAATTGGTTTCCAAGTATGTTCAAGGTCACGAGGCCTCACTAGAACGTTTGGTTCTGCGTCATTCTGACGCGTTGCTAAAAAGAATTTATTCCAAAGTTCAAGACCCTGATGTCAGTCAGGATATACATCAAGAAGCGTGGATCAAATTCGTTCAGGTGATCAAGAAAGGGGAATACAAGGAAGAAGGTAAATTCGCTCCCTTCATTCACCGAGTAGTAAATAATCTGGCCTTAGACCATCTCCGCAAAAAAAAGCGGAGTCGAGAAATTTCCGTAGAACGCTGCGGTGAAAGGGTACTGGGCGTTCCAGATGAACGAATGAATGCAGAAGAGTCTGCCTTGCGAAAGCAATGGTACCTGGACGTAGAGCAGGCAGTAAAGCGCCTTCCCTCTGACCAACAAGAGGTGCTTTATTTGAGAATGTATGCGGGTCTGAGTTTCAAAGAAATAGCGGAAGAAACAGGCGTTGGTATCAATACGGCCCTCGGTCGTAATCGCTATGCCTTGGGGAATTTGCGGAAAATTCTCGGGGTAGGGGTCTAAGAGAGAATACGAACAGAATGTATTTGGCGTTAAGGAGTGAAATCATCCATCTAAATCGCCTATGTCTGATCATACTCCTGAATTTTTAGCCGCCAAGGCTTCACCCACATTGAATCCTCAAGCACTGAAATTTATCCTGGACTATTCCATGTCTCTGTACTGCCATCGTTCCAAGTCAATGGGCCAATCCGTACTCTTGCCAAAAAATTGAGTTTAAACGACTCCGCAGAGGAATTTTAGGCGCACTAAGCGAAGGTCCTCTTCGGAATACGCCATTTCAAAGTCTTTTGATGCATCGCTTATATCCCCTGTTTCAGACTCCTCACTGAAGTAATCCATGATTTCTTCAATAGAATCTTGATCGAGGTGCTCTTCAATGATATAATCTAGTGCGATTCGGGTGCCACTTTGCACGATAAGCTCCATCTCACGCAGCAAATCTTCCTCACTGATACTTTTATTTTTGGCAATTTCCTCGAGGCTTAATCGACGATCCATAGATTGGATGATATACACTTTTAATGAACCTTTTTGTCCCGCCGATCGAATTGTAAAATCGTCGGGTCGTTCAATTTGATGCTCCTCCACATGGCGCGCAATGGCCTGAACAATGGTTCCGCCAAAACGCTTGGCTTTCGCCTCCCCAACCCCCGGAATAACTTTGAGTTCATCTTCCGTAATAGGGTAGCTCGTCGCCATTTCTTGCAGGGCCGCCTCTGAAAACAAGGCATAAGGGGGAATTCCTCGCTGCTTGGCTAATTGGCGATTCAATCCTTTAAGTGAAGTAAACAATCCAGGATCCAACGCGGCGCCAAGTTTGGCTGCGCCCAATTCCACCATGTCATCTGCCATGGGACGGTAGGTTCGGGCTCTAAAGACCTTAGAAAGGGACAAAAACGCTACACCTAGCTCACTTACTTTTAGAATGCCATAGCGTTCAATTTCTTTGGACATCAATCCTTGAAGAATCAATTGTCGAACTAAGTCCGTCCAGTACCCATCTGATTGATCTTTTCCAGCACCCCATTGTTCCAAGTTTCGAGCTCCGAATGTTTTTAGAACCGCCGTTTCCATTCCAATGAGGGTGTTGACGACCTGTTGACTGCGGAAATTGTCTTTTCCCGCGAGTACCGTCTCCAGGATTAATCGCGCGGCAATAGTTGCATCATAATCAGTGGGATTCCCTTTGCAATTGTCACACGCGCCGCAATTCGTCGTTTCGTAAACTTCTCCGAAATAATGTAAAAGGTAGTGCCTGCGACATGTTGGGGTCAAGGCGTAGCCCCGCGCTTCCTGCAGGAGTTGTCGGCCAATTTCTTGCTCCGCAACAGGTTTCCGTGCCAAAAACTTGTCTAACTTTTCTATGTCTTTTTCCGAATAGTACGTGACACAAATACCTTCGCCACCATCACGGCCTGCGCGGCCAGTCTCTTGATAATAACTTTCAAGGGACTTCGGAATGTCATGATGAATGACGAGACGAACATCGGGTTTGTCGATGCCCATTCCGAATGCAATCGTGGCCACAATGACATCTACATCCTCTTGAAGAAATGCATCTTGGTGCCTTGCGCGAGTTCCACTATCCAAACCCGCGTGATAGGGTAGGGATGAAATGCCGTTTAATTGCAATAATTGGGCAACTTCCTCCACTTTTTGGCGTGACAGGCAATATATAATAGCCGATTTGCCTTGATGATCGCGGATTAAGCGGATCATATCCTTTTGAACGTTGTTTTTCGGTTGGACCGAATAAAAAAGGTTGGCCCGGTTAAATGAAGTGCTGAAGGTGGTCGGATTGACCAAGTCCAAATTTTTCAAAATATCAGACATCACCTTCGGGGTAGCGGTAGCCGTCAAAGCCAAAATGGGACGGCGCTGTATTGCATTGATTGCTTGACGAAGTTGCCGGTACTCCGGGCGGAAATCATGCCCCCATTCTGAAATGCAATGGGCCTCATCTATGGCGTAAAAAGAGATGGGTAGATCCTTCAAGAAGGCGATGTTCTCCAATTTAGTCAGAGATTCTGGCGCCATGTAGAGCAATTTAGTATGACCAGATGCCAAATCTTGGCGCACTTGAACCATTTCTCGCTTGGTCAATGATGAATTCCAGACATGGGCAATACCGTCTTCCGATGCAAAACTTCGGATGGCATCCACCTGGTTTTTCATCAAGGCAATCAATGGCGAAACCACAATAGCCAAACCATCCATTTGGAGGGCAGGTAGCTGATAACAAAGCGATTTGCCACCACCCGTGGGCATCATGACAAAACAGTCATGGCCGGCAAGAACGGTGGCAACGGCATCAGCTTGATTGCCTTTGAAGTCGTCAAAGCCGAAGAATGACTTAAGAAGTTCTTTACTCTTTGCCTTAGAAAGCACAAGATTCATTTAGAGGGTACAATTCTTGAAGTTAAGGAATAAAGTACTTTTGCCCATCATGTCGACGATAGATTCTATGACTTTTCTTGAGCACCTCGGTGCCTTGCGTAAGCACTTGATGCGTGCGAGCCTGGCCATAATCTTGGCAGCTGGCCTGGCTTTCGCATTTCGCGGCATCTTGTTCGACGAAATCCTCCTCGCGCCAAAGTCGCCGGGTTTCATCACATATCAGTGGCTGTGCCAGCTGGGGGAGATACTTGGGAACACCTCCATGTGTGTTCAGGAGCTCAAACTGGATCTTTTGAATAGCAAAATGGCTGGGCAGTTCTCCTTGCACATCATGCTATCCTTGATGGCAGGGTTAGTGCTTGCCATCCCCTTTGTGCTTCGGGAAGTTTGGTTGTTTATCGCCCCGGGATTGACCCACAAGGAGCGCCAGAAATCTGTAGCATTCATAGGAATATCTTCCTTGCTGTTTTTCGCTGGGGCCTTTTTTGGATATTACATTATTACCCCCTTAAGCATACAATTTTTGGCCAATTATGTCGTTTCAGATGAAATCATCAATCTGATTGAGATGAGTTCCTATCTGTCCACTGTGGCGAGTATTATTCTTGCCTGTGCTGTATTATTTCAGTTGCCCATCGTGGTCTATTTCTTGAGCCGAATGGGGATCGTGACTCCCACCGGGATGCGCACCTATCGTCGCCATTCTTGGGTAGGAATTTTAGCCTTGGCTGCCGTGATCACACCGCCAGATATTTTTTCCCAAATCATCGTGGCTATTCCCGTGGCCTTCTTGTATGAGGCAAGTATTTTAGTAAGTAAAATGGCTCAGCCCAAAGCGTTATGAAGCTCGAGGTACAAGGCATTGTAAAAGAATACCGCCGTCGTAAAGTGGTTGATGAGGTCAGTTTCTACGTCAATCAAGGAGAAATTGTTGGACTGCTTGGCCCCAATGGAGCGGGCAAAACAACCTCATTCTACACGGTCGTGGGTATGGTCAAACCTGATGCCGGTGAGGTGCTACTCGATGGTGAGGTCATTACCCGCCTTCCCATGTACAAAAGAGCCCAAAAGGGCATTGGATACTTGGCCCAAGAGGCCTCCGTTTTTAGGAAAATGACTGTTGAGGATAATATCGCCGCAGTACTGGAATGGCGTGGCTTTTCTAAATCTGAAATTCAACAACGCTGTGATTCCCTGTTGGGAGAATTTGGATTAGAGAAAATTCGAAAAACCCGTGGAGACCTGCTTTCCGGGGGTGAGCGTCGCCGAACGGAAATTGCCCGAGCGTTGGCATCTGATCCACATTTCATACTGTTAGATGAACCTTTTGCCGGGGTTGATCCCATTGCGGTGGAGGACATCCAATCCATCGTGGCGCAACTCGTGGATCGAAATATTGGCGTCCTGATCACAGATCACAACGTGCAAGAAACCCTCGCGATCACCGATCGAACCTACCTCATGTTCGAGGGTAAAATTCTCAAAAGCGGGACGGCAGAAGAGTTGGCCGCAGATCCAGTTGTTCGAAGGGTGTATTTGGGACAGAATTTTGAACTTAGGCGCGGTGCGCGGCCCGCATAAGCCGGTCATTCACTGCCCTTCCCAAGCCGCTTTCCGGCGCCATTTCTACATACATCTTACCCGCTTCGGGATAATCGAGTTTACGCAACAGGGCAAAAAGCCGCTGTGCAGCCGACGTGTTTGTTCCATCTAAGCTTAAGGAATCCTTGCTTTCCGCTTGAGGCGCAAAGGGAATCCAGACTTCTCCCTTGTTCAGCGATGGGGCAGAAGCACCATGAGGGAGCAAGGCGATGGTTCTGTGCGGGGCATAGTGGCTATCAAGCTGGCCCGGCGCGGCGGGTTGACTTTGGGAAAGAGTGCTCGGGATAGATTCTCCTAACACGGAGGTCAGGTCTTCCATGGAGATGCCGCCTAGTCGTAGCACTTTAGGAGTTCCCTCCGCAAAACTGACGATAGTAGATTCTATACCGACCTGCGAAGGACCGCCGTCTAGCACCAATGCGAGTTTTCCTTCGAGTTGATCTAAAACATGCTGTGCGGTGGTTGGGGATACGTATCCAAAGGGGTTCGCGCTGGGCGCAGCCAACGGAAAAGGAAGGGATTGCAGAAGCCTGAGAGTGAGCGGGTGCTTGGGCATTCGAATACCCACGTGAGGCAATCCAGAGGTGACAATGTCGGGAATGAGTTCGCTTTTTGGCAGAATGATCGTCAAGGGACCAGGCCAGAAGTTGTCCATGAGTTGACGCGCTTGGACAGGAACGTCAGTGACCAGGCGGGAAATTTCGGCCATTTGGCCGATGTGAACGATCAAAGGATCAAAGCTGGGACGGTTTTTGGCCTCAAAGATGCCCGCCACTGCCTCCGGATCAAGGGCATTTGCTGCGAGCCCATAGACGGTTTCCGTTGGGATTCCTACGAGTTTGCCTGCCCTTAGCTGCCGAACAGCTTCATGTAAATCCGATGAAATCACAGGTCAAAGGTAGCCCTAGGGGGTGGCGATTTGGATGTTTAATCCCAAAATGCCGTTGGTGTGAAGGCTTGAATGCCCAAGGACGCGATCATAGCGTTGTCCCCATTGACGGAAGTACAGGAATGCAGTGTAGTCATTGGGGCAATTCCAGTGATTCGCTTCCGTGAACTGCAGGTCCCAGCGCATCGAGGCCTCGTCCCATTCGGCTAAATGGTATTCCAAGTAGCCCTGCTTGACCAAAATACTGCCCCGATAGGCACCTTCTTTTTCGTCAAACGTTAGTCGATACTCATCAGAGGGTCGGTATTGGTTAAAGTCTCCAACGATATAGAGCGCCCGTTGCCCATTCTGTTCGATATCATTCACCCAAATATCCATCCAGATGTAATCCGCTTCGCTTTCGGCGTTAGCCCCCTGCTTTCTGGGCACGTAGGCTCCCCGGGCATCATCTTGATTGACAAATGGATCAATTCCTCTTGGCTTGTCTTGCACGACATAGGCACGCCACAAATCTTGTAAATCATATTTGGGAATGCGCAGGGTGGGCACGGGAATATTTTTACTGTCTACAAATCGAAAAATATTCGTGCCCGGGAAGGCATTTTCGCCATTGTTATAATCAAAATCGTAGTATCCGTTTCGCAAATAGCGCGGAGCTACGTTTCGCAGGCTCTGCCAGTTTCGGTTTTGGACAAGGCTGAGTTGTACGTCTTCGAATGGATTTTGCACGGAAAAATTGCTCAGATCTACCAAAGCATCGATTTCCTGATGAGTCTTGGCCAGTTCCACATTCGCCGTGCGGTGAATGGAGGTTTGAATTCCTATGAGGCTTTCATAAAAGACCACGGGGTATTTTACCAAGTAATCATTGGGGTCGCTCTCATAGATTATGAGGTAGTAATTGCCCGATATGCGGGGCATACAACTCGCTTGTGGGAGTCGATCGCTGAAATGACTGTAAGGCATGTAGGTATTGAAGGAAAGTACGCCTTGGTGCAGTTGGCCTTCGATAAAGCCTTCTAAATACTCTGCGGAGAGAAGTGGGGAGGGGGTCCAATTCCGATTGCAATGCACCCAGGTGTAGTTCAGGGCCTGGCTGTTGGCTGTGGCGTCATCGAACTGCAGCCATAGGGACGATGCTTCGCCAAGAGGAGCTACGGCAAGCGACTGGGGATTGCCATCGGGGTACAATTGAAAGCTCCGGAGATCGTCGTAAATGTAGATTTCTGGGCCAATCATTTGGGCAAAAACCGCAAAATTCCAGAAGGAAAAAAGGATAGGAAGAGAGATTTTTTTAATCACCATCTAAAGTTGAGGAAAAACTTTTTAGCCCCGTGTATGCTTTGTACCTTTGCAGCGAATTTTTTTCGAGACCATTTTAACCTTGGACATGTCGAAAACCCATACCATCCGCAAAGGCTTGAACCTACCCATGGTAGGAGCACCCTCTACGCAGGTGGAGGATTTCCCCCTCGGGACTTCCTTCGCAGTAAATCCAGATGAATTTGTGGGCGTTGCCCCAAAACTTTCCGTTAAAGAAGGAGACACGGTGAAAGCTGGTCAAGCCATTTTCTTTGACAAAAAGGATGCCCGCATCCAAATTACCTCCCCGGTGAGCGGAACCGTTCGCGCCATTGTGCGTGGAGCCAAACGCCGTTTGGATCAAATTCAGATAGAAGCGGATGCGACCACGAGCTACCACGATTTTGGCAAAGGATTACCCAAGGATGCGGAAGCAGCGAAAGCCACCCTGCTGGCTTCGGGAGCATGGACCCTTTTGGAAATGCGCCCATTTGCACGTGTGGCCAACCCAGACGATGCGCCCAAAGCCATTTTTGTCAATGGAATGTCCAGCGCGCCTTTTGCCACGGAGGCTTCCATCGCCATCGCGGGCCGTGAAGAAGCCTTCACCGCTGGCTTGAAAGTACTTAATCTTCTGGCTCCCAAAACAGTTTTGAGCCTCCACGCCGAAGAGAGCGCTCCTGTCTTGACGCAAGCGACTGGTGTGGAAATCCATCGTTTTTCGGGAAAGCATCCCGCAGGAAACACTTCGGTGCACATTGCCGCGCTGTCTCCATTGAACAAAGGAGAAGTTATTTGGGCGATTTCTGCACAAGATGTCGCGATTATAGGTGATCTGTTCCTAAAAGGGCATTATTGCTTAGATCGCATCCTCTCGGTGGCGGGTAGTGGAATCAATGCTCCTCACTACTTCCGCCTGCGTGGTGGTATGAACTTGGCCACTTTCTTTGCGGCCAATGGCAAAAAAGGCGCCTACCGCTACATTTCTGGATCGGTTCTAAGCGGAC
Organism: Schleiferiaceae bacterium; assembly: GCA_029254375.1. GTDB lineage: Bacteria > Bacteroidota > Bacteroidia > Flavobacteriales > Schleiferiaceae > TMED14. The sequence goes on from JAQWXR010000030.1 coordinate 25,606, forward strand.
AGAGCATTGGTGCTGAGGGCTATCTCCAGTTGAACTCCCAACAGCTAACGGTCATTCCTGAGGGTCAAGGCACCGACTTCATGGGTTGGGTCCTTCCCGGCTTTGGGAAATTTTCGAATAGCCGCACCTTCATGAGCTGGTTAAGCCCAGGGAAGAAATACGATCTAACTACCAAGTTGCACGGTGAAGAACGGGCATTTGTAGTGACGGGTCAGTACGATCAGGTCTTCCCATTTGATATCTATCCCAACCAATTGCTCAAAGCTGTATGGGCCAAAGATTTGGAAAGAATGGAAGCTCTGGGCATATATGAGTTAGCCCCTGAGGACTTTGCCCTGTGCGAAGTCATTTGTACGTCCAAGCAGCCATTGCAGCACATGGTGCGCGAGGCTTTGGATCTCCTTCATACCGAAATGAACTAACTGCGGAAGAAGACTATGAAATTCATTCAAAATATTTTTGACGCGACCCGCCCTGCGGTCACAACAGGAAAGCTGAAGCCCTTATATCCATTGTACAATGCTTTGGAGACGATGATGTTCGTTCCTGATCATAATGCACACAGTGGCGCTCACGTTCGCGATGCGATTGACTTGAAGCGTACCATGGTGACGGTTATTTTCGCCTTGGTTCCCGCGTTACTTTTCGGCATTTTTAACGGTGGATACCAACACTACAAGGCCTTGGGCCTACTCAATGAAGCCATGGGTTGGGGACAATTCTTCACCTTGGACAATTTTATTTTTGGGGCTTGGAAAATTGTTCCGATGATTGCGGTGACCTACATGGCTGGTTTGGGCGTGGAGATCTACTTCGCAGGCATCAACAAGCATCCCGTAAACGAAGGCTTCTTGGTCTCAGGCCTCTTGATTCCGATGACTATGCCGATCGACATGCCTTTGTGGATGGTGGCCATTTCAACCATCTTCGCCGTCCTGATTGGCAAAGAGGTTTTTGGCGGCACGGGAATGAACATACTGAACCCAGCCTTAACAGCGCGGGCCTTTGCCTTCTTCGCTTATCCTTCATTTATGTCGGGTGACAAGGTGTGGGTCAATACTACGGTTGAAGCAGGTCAAACTGTGGTAGATGGATTCTCTGGTGCCACGGCCTTGGGGCAATATGCGACCACGGGTTCGACGAGCTTCGGCGCATGGGATGCCTTTCTTGGGCTCATTCCCGGTTCTATTGGAGAAACGAGCACCCTACTCATCGTCTTAGGTGGCGTTTATCTCATTGCAACGGGTATCGGCTCGTGGAAGATTATGCTGGGCTCTACCCTGGGAGCAGTAGCCATGGGATTGCTGTTCAACTGGGCGGCTCCTCACATGATTACCGAATCGCAGCAGCAGTTCATGAGCATTCCTTTTTACTACCATCTCGTTTTTGGTAGCTGGGCATTTGCTACCATCTTTATGGCAACGGATCCGGTGTCTGCCGCTCACACTGAGCGTGGTAAGTGGATTTATGGCTTCCTAGTTGGCTTTTTGGGTATCATGATCCGGGTATTCAACCCAGCCTACCCTGAGGGCATGATGCTTGCTATCCTCTTTATGAACGTAATGGCTCCGATGATTGACCATTATGTGGTTAATGCGAATATTCAACAGCGTCTCAAGCGCTCAAAAGCCTAAGTCATGAATATCAATTCGAACAAATACACGTATGTCTTCGCGGTGGTCATGGTGGTCCTCGTGGCAACCCTGCTCTCTATTGCTGCGACGTCCTTGAAACCCTTTCAAGACAAGAACGTTGAACTCGAGAAGAAGTCCGACATCCTTCGCTCCATTGGGATTGAAGGTGAGGATGTCGAAAGTCTTTTTGACCAATACATCCAAGAGCAGTTGGTCATTCAAAATGGCGAAGCCATCGAATCTGAGATCACGGCATTTGATATCGACATGGCATCGGCTGTCGCGCTTGCAGCGGATAAGCGTCAGGTACCTCTTTTCAAAGCAGCAGTTGAAGGAAACACCTACTATGTTCTGCCCGTTCGTGGCAAAGGACTTTGGGGTCCCATCTGGGGCTATGTGGCCCTGAAGGGCGATGGCAATACCATCTTAGGTGCCACTTTTGGTCACAAAACAGAAACTCCCGGTTTGGGCGCGGAAATCGCTACGCCCATCTTCCAGGATCAGTTCCCAGGGAAGAAACTCTTCACTACGACCTATGAAGGTATCGAAGTCCGCAAAGGGGATGCTTCCGGGGATCAGCAGGTAGACGGAATCTCCGGTGGAACCATCACATCTGTCGGGGTTCAAGACATGATCTCTGATTGCTTGAAGCCCTACAAACCCTATTTAATGAGCATCGCCGATGCTGCTTTAGTCCCTGCAGTTCAACTGGCGCCTATTGTTGATTCCACTCTAATTACGGCTGCGTTATGAGCAATGAACAGAAACCCGCACAAGAAGGATTGTTCTCTAAGAAGAACCGCCGTCTTCTGATCGACCCAATGAACGCCAATAACCCAGTTACCGTTCAGGTATTGGGAATTTGTAGTGCTTTAGCGATCACCGTCAAATTGAAGCCCGCCATCGTCATGGGCTTGTCCGTGATCGTGGTAACTACGATGGCGAACTTGATCACCTCCTTGATGCGCAATATGATTCCGAATCGTATCCGTATCATCGTCCAGCTTGTCGTGGTAGCCGCCTTGGTTATCCTCGTGGACCAGGTACTTAAGGCCTTCGTATATGACGTATCCAAGCAGCTGTCCGTATTTGTGGGCCTGATCATCACCAACTGTATCATCATGGGTCGAATTGAGGCCTTCTCTCTCGGGAATACCCCGTGGAAGTCGGTACTTGACGGTTTGGGTAATGGTGCGGCCTATGGCGGCATCCTGATTATTGTCGCTTTCTTCCGAGAATTGCTCGGAAACGGGACACTATTGGACTACCCAGTGGTCGAATGGATGGGATTGTACGATGTGGGTTACAAGAACAACGGAATGATGTTGTTGCCTCCCATGGCCTTGATTGTGGTGGCCATGATCATCTGGGTGCAACGCGCCAAGACTCCTTCATTGATTGAAAAAGACTAAGCCATAGAAGCCATGCAAGATTTACTCAACATTTTTGTCAAGAGCATCTTTATTGACAACATGATTTTTGCCTACTTCCTAGGCATGTGTTCGTACTTGGCCGTTTCCAAAACGGTAAAGACGGCCATGGGCCTTGGATTGGCCGTGACCTTTGTATTGACCATCACATTGCCGGTGAACTATCTCTTGGAGACCAAGGTTCTAAAGCAAGGAGCACTAGCTTGGCTAGATCCTTCTTTTGCTGATCTGGATTTGAGCTTCCTAAGCTTCATCATGTTTATCGCCGTGATTGCGGCCATGGTCCAATTGGTAGAAATGGTTGTAGAAAAATTTGCTCCTGCATTGTACTCTGCCTTGGGAATCTTCTTGCCTCTAATCGCGGTCAACTGTTCCATTTTGGGCGGTTCTCTTTTCATGCAAGAGCGTGCCTATGCGAACATTGGCCAAGCTACGGTGTTTGGATTTGGGTCGGGTATTGGTTGGTTGTTGGCGATTGTGGCCATCGCAGCCATTCGCGAGCGATTGAAGTATAGCCATGTGCCTGCCCCATTGCGCGGTCTTGGTATCACGTTTATCATTACTGGCTTGATGGGCATGGCCTTTATGAGCTTCATGGGAATTAAACTCTAATTTGACATAGAAACTATGTTTTTAGCTGCTTCATCTACGGTTCTTCTGCTGAGCATTCTGGTGTTCACCTTGGTTATTTTGGCTTTGGTTACCATTTTATTGCAAGCCAAAGCCCGTCTGAGCCCATCGGGCCCTGTTAAACTTGAAATCAATGGTGACACCGTTGAGGTGGAATCTGGAAGTACGCTTCTTGGCACCTTGAGCAACCAAAAAATCTTCCTTCCCTCAGCCTGTGGCGGAGGCGGTACCTGCGGAATGTGTAAGTGCCAAATCATGGATGGCGGTGGTGAAATTTTACCCACCGAAACCGGATTCTTTAATCGCAAGCAAATTGCTGACAACTGGCGCTTGGGATGCCAAGTGAAGGTGAAGAATGACATGAAGGTTAAAGTACCTGATGAGATTTTTGGCATCAAGAAGTGGGAGTGCGAAGTGGTTTCGAACTACAACGTGGCCTCCTTCATTAAAGAATTCGTCGTGAAATTGCCCGAAGGAGAAAGTCTCGATTTTCTTGCAGGCGGATACATTCAGGTGGATGTTCCATCTATCGATGTCGACTTCAAGAATATGGACGTCACAGCCCATCCGCGCTTGGGCAAGAAGCCGGATGAATTCCAATCTGAATGGGACAAATTTGGCCTTTGGAATCTCAAGATGAGCAATCCAGAGCCTCTTTTCCGTGCCTATTCCATGGCCAACCACCCAGCGGAAGGCAACATCATCATGTTAAACATCCGTATTGCGACCCCACCATGGGATCGCTCCAAAAATGCTTGGATGGACGTCAACCCTGGCGTATGTTCTTCTTACGTGTTTGATTTGAAACCTGGAGACAAGGTGACGATTTCAGGGCCTTATGGCGAGTTCCACATTAAGGATACGGAGTCAGAGATGATTTACATCGGCGGTGGCGCAGGTATGGCCCCCATGCGTTCGCATTTATTCCACTTGTTTCACACCTTGAAGACAGGCCGAAAAGTATCCTATTGGTACGGTGGTCGCTCACGTCGCGAGCTGTTCTACATCGATGACTTTTTGAACATCGAGAAGGAATTCCCCAACTTTAAGTTCAATATGGTACTTTCTGAGCCTCTACCCGAGGACAATTGGACCGCTAAATCTAGCATGGATGATTCAGGCGACGGTTTCGTAGGCTTCGTACACCAGGCCTTGATTGACAACTATCTGTCTAAGCACGATTCACCCGAAGATATTGAGTACTATTTCTGTGGCCCGCCCATGATGAATGCAGCGGTATTGAAGATGGTCGATGATCTTGGAGTTCCACCAGAAAATGTCGCCTTTGATGACTTTGGAGGCTAAATTTTTAAAAGAAAAAAAAGCGGCTTTGGCCGCTTTTTTTGGCGCCTTGTTGTCGATAGTTGGGTGTCAAAGTTCAGAGAATGCCCTCTACTTTGAAGGTCAAGCACAAGCAACCACCTTCCACATCACTGTATATGGCGATGCAAATGTTGAGGTGGATGATATTCATCGATGGTTGGCCGACTACAACCATGTGGCTTCCCCTTGGGACAGCGCCTCGCTGATTTCTGCATTAAATGGACCTGGGATGCTAGCCCCGGACCATCCTTACTTATGCGAAATGTTGAAACTTGGCCGGGAGCTTTACCACCTGACAGACGGGGTTTTGGATCCCACCTTGGGCCCCATAATTGAAGCCTGGGGCTTCGGGGTCGGGCCTGCTACCCTGAGTCCAGGGGATACTGCGGGGCTTAGCCAAGTCATGTTGGCTGTAGGCGATACAGCGTGGTTCCGATTGGCAAATGATTGTACGGGGCATTCTGCCATCAAAATGTACCTAGAACGGCAGGATATGGAGCTGAATTTCATGAGCTTCTCCCAAGGCCATTCCGTGGATATTGTTGTGGATTCCCTGAAAGCCCGCGGGGCCACGGCGGCCTTCGTAGAAATAGGAGGGGAGTTGCGTACGTTTGGCGTCAAGCCGAATGGAACGCCTTATGCAGTCGGTATTGAATTGCCCCAAGAAGGAAAGACTTCAGGTTTTGCCTACACCTTGACCATCGAAGAACGAGCCCTGGCCACCAGCGGAAACTACCGGAATTTCAGAGTAGATGCCCGCACCGGCGGGCACTACGGGCACACTTTGGATGCTAGAACGGGTTGGCCGATTAAGACGGATGTCCTGAGTGCAACCATGCTTGGCCCTACGTGTGCCACCGCCGATGGAATGGCCACTGCGGCGATGGCGATGGGACTCGAAAAAACGAAACAGTGGCTTAGTATGCACCCAGAATGGGATGCCCTGCTAATCTACGGTAATGAAAAGGATGGCCTGCAGGTCTGGTCTTCGTTGGACTTGTGATGGAGTAGAAGGGTCAAAGGCCCCAAGGAATTAATGCCAAAAGAGAATAAACGTTAAAGTAGCCTTAAACCCCTGGGCTATTAAACCTTTACTCCTCCGCGCCTTCCTTCTGGCATTGCTGTTCGGGAAGTGCTCCGCAGAGAGAACAAGCATCCCCATCCTTGTTTAAAAATGGAGAATTGGAAGCGCAGGTTCCGGCGAATTCACCATCTTTTTTGGCCCATATTTTCACCGCCATTCCAAGCAGGCCGAGGCCCAAAAGCACGACGGCGACTAGAATGAGTTTTAGCGATACAATCATAAGACAAAGGTAGGGTCAAAGCTCAAATCCGCAAGGTGATTCAGATCACCCGATAAGGTTAACTTCAGCCTCTAAGTCGATTCCGAAAAGTTCTGAGACACTGGCTTGCACGTGTTGTGCATATGCCCAAATTTCCGGACCGCTTGCCCCCCCATAATTCACCAAAACAAGGGCTTGCCGGGCGTGCATTCCCACATTGCCTACACGCTTTCCCTTCCAACCAGCTTGTTCAATTAGCCAACCGGCAGCGACCTTCACTGTGCCATTGGCCTGAGGGTACTGGGGGATCTCCGGATAACGCTGAGCCAATGCGCTGACTTGAGCCGAAGGGAGGGCGGGGTTTTTGAAAAAACTCCCTGAATTTCCCAAAACTTTTGGATCCGGAAGTTTGCTTTGTCGGATGGCCATGACCGCATCCGAAATGCTTTCCACGGAAGGCTGCAGACCCCGAGATGACAATTCTTCCTGGATGGCTCCGTAGGTGGTTTGAAAAGTGTGATTTCGCTTGGTCAAGCGGAAGGTCACTGAGAGAATCACTCCTTGGCCTTTAAGTCGATTTTTGAAGACACTATCTCGGTAGCTAAAGCCACAATCCACCGCATCCATGGGATGAATTTCACCATTTTCCCAGTCAAAAAAACGCAGGCAATCAAAGGAATCGGATAATTCTACCCCATAGGCTCCTATGTTTTGGACGGGTGCGGCGCCCACAAGTCCAGGAATAAGTGAAAGATTCTGAAGGCCGCTCCAATCCTTCCCTACACAGAATCGAACCGTTTCATGCCATGATTCCCCAGCAGCGACCTCCAACCACACGTGGTCTTCCGTTTCGCGAATGACTTTCCGACCTTTCCACGCAATCCGAGCCGTAGTCCCCGGGACATCGGCGCATAAGAGCATGTTGCTGCCTCCGCCTAGAAGCAATCGTTGTTGCCTCAAACCTTCAGGATGCTGCGCATAGTGAGCTACATCGGCTTCTGTTTCCAAATGCACTAAGCGCTCCGCCTTGGCATCAATGCCAAAGGTGTTGTAAGGGGCCAGTGAGACATTTGATTCCCAGATCATGTGCGATGCGGGTATGCTTTTAGTCCGGCCTCCAGGGCATTCATGGCGCGCTCTAATTGATCAACCTCCACGACATAGGCGATTCGCACTTGCTGCTTGCCATGTGCGGCGTGGGTATAGAAGCCTGAGGCAGGAGCCATCATGACGGTTTCACCCTCGTGTTCAAAGGATTCAAGTATCCATTGGCAGAAGTGGTCTGCATCTTGGACGGGCAATTTAGCCACCGCATAAAAGGCGCCAGATGGTTTAGGGCAGAAAACGCCTGGGATGGCATTCAAACGTCCAATGACATAGTCTCTTCGGCTGCAGTATTCCTTATTTACTTCGACAAAATAGCTATCGGGCGTTTCAAGGGCCGCTTCGGCTGCGATTTGCTCAAATGTTGGTGGGGAGAGTCTAGCCTGAGCAAACTTCATGGCTGCGGCCATAAAGGCTTCGTTTTTGGATGCCAGCAAGCCAATGCGCGCGCCACACATACTGTAGCGCTTTGATACGGAATCAATTAGGACGGCATGCTGATCCATGCCTTCTAAATTGAGCACAGAGGTATGTGTGGCGCCATCGTAGGTAAACTCCCGATATACTTCATCGGCTACCACATACAAATCATGCTTTAAGGCCATGTCGCGCACTTGCTCCAATTCGCTGCGGTCGTAGAGTTTTCCCGTTGGATTTCCGGGATTGCACAAGAGAATGGCTTTCGTCTTAGGAGTGATCAATGCCTCAAGGTCTGACATGGGAGGGAGGGCGAAGCCATCTTCAATCCGGCATGGCACAGGAACTACAACGGCTCCAGTTGAGGTGGCAAAACCCAAGTAATTGGCGTAGTAAGGCTCAGGAATGATGATTTCGTCGCCTGGATCAACGATGCTACCCATGGCGATAGCTAGGGCTTCAGATCCTCCAGTGGTGACAATCATATCGGAGGTGCTCAGCGCGATGCCATGCTTTTGATAATAGCCGACGAGTTTCGCTCGGTAACTCTCAAAGCCCGCAGAATGCGAGTAGGCGAGCACTGTGACTTCATGCCGTTTCAGTGCTTCCATGGCCACAACGGGACTTGGAATGTCTGGCTGGCCGATGTTGAGGAAGTGAACTTTTACTCCCTTTTTTTGGGCGCCTTCGGCATAGGGAACCAATTTTCGAATAGGGGAGGCAGGCATGGACTGTCCGCGGGAAGAGACGTTGGGCATGGCACAAATTTCAACAAAAAACCCGCTGCTTTCGCAGCGGGTTTAATCGATTCAATGGGATAGTGACGATTTACTTAGAAACCTTAGACGTTCCCGTTGTCGTATTTACGGGAGTCGTGTTCGCTGCGGCAGGCGCAAGAATTTCTCCCTTGATGGTCAAGACCTCTGTGGCATTGGCTGCGTTACTCTGAACAGTTACCGTCTTTTGGAAACGACCAACACGACGGGTGTCATACTTGACCTTGATGGCGGCAGTAGCCCCTGGAGCGATCGGAGTGCGGGGCCATTGTGGCACAGTGCATCCGCATGAACCTACACAGTTAGAGATAATCAAAGGCTCTTTACCGTTGTTCTTGAAGGTGAATTCACGCTCTCCATTCGCGTCTTTTTCTAGTTTGCCATAATCAATGGTCTTGTTCTCAAACGTGATGTTCGCGGCATTAGGATTGGCTTCTTGGGCGAGCATAGCCAGGCTGGAAGCAAATGCCAGTGCGGCGGTGGCGAGGAATTTATTCATGGTTTTAGGCTTGAATTTTGTTTGTCTACGACGGCAAATGTAACCGCCAATTTGGATACGGCAAAAAAAGTGCCAACTCCTACCTTTGTGCTCTATGAAAATCGCCTCAAAATATGCTCCCGGTCAGGTTGAGCGACTTTGGTATGCACGTTGGCTGGATGGAAAAGCATTTTCGTCAACCCCTGATTCGCGTCCTGCTTATACCATTGTCATTCCTCCGCCCAACGTGACAGGGGTCCTGCACATGGGGCATATGCTGAATAACACCATTCAAGATGTTCTAGTGCGACGTGCACGTATGCGCGGCTACAATGCCTGCTGGGTGCCTGGTACAGATCATGCTTCCATCGCTACAGAAGCCAAAGTGGTGCAGAAGTTGCGCGAATCCGGAATTAAAAAGTCGGACCTCAGCCGTGACGCTTTCTTAGAGCATGCCTGGGAATGGACCCACAAGCACGGGGGCATTATCCTAGAGCAGTTGAAAACCCTTGGTGCATCTTGCGATTGGGATCGCACGGCGTTCACCATGGATGAGACGCGCAGTGAAAGCGTTTTAAAAGTTTTTGTCGATCTCTTCGAAAAAGGGCATATTTACCGAGGTCAGCGCATGGTCCACTGGGATCCTGAAGCGAAGACTTCCCTCAGTGATGAAGAGGTGCTTCACAAAGATGTCCAGGCGAGGCTCTACTACGTTCGCTACGAAGTGGTGGAAAAGCCTGGCACCTACTTGACTGTAGCCACGTCACGCCCTGAAACTATTATGGCCGACCGAGCCATCGCTATCAATCCCAAAGATGATCGTTACGCCGCCTTACATGGCTTGCACGTCCGTGTTCCTCTGGGCGGCCTAGAAATTCCCATCATCTTGGATGAGTATGTGACACCTGATTTTGGAACGGGATGTTTGAAGGTGACCCCTGCACATGACTGGAATGATTTTGCTATTGGCCAAAAGCACGGTCTTGATGTCATTGATGTCCTCAACGAGGATGGCACCTTAAACGAATACGGCCTCGAATGGGCAGGCATGGATCGCTTCGCGGCCAGAAAAGCCACAGCGGCTTTCATGGAGGAGCGAGGCGATTTGGTCAAAGTGGAAACTTACGCTTCCACCGTTGGAACTTCTGAGCGCACCGGTGCCGTTGTCGAACCCCGCTTGTCCCTCCAATGGTGGATTCGCATGCCTAAGCTAGCCAAGCCTGCCTTGGACGCGGTGATGAGCGATGAAATCCAGCTCATCCCCGAAAAATTCAAAAATACCTACCGCCACTGGATGGAAAACGTCAAAGACTGGTGCATTTCGCGTCAGCTTTGGTGGGGCCACCAAATTCCTGCCTACTTCTATGGCGAAGGTGAGGAAGACTTTGTCGTGGCGTTGTCCATAGAAGAAGCGCTCGAAAAGGCTCGAAAAGCGAGTGGAAATGCCCAGCTCGAAGCAAGTGATTTGCGCCAGGATGAAGATTGTCTAGACACCTGGTTCTCTAGTTGGCTATGGCCCATTTCTGTGTTTGATGGTATTAACCGACCGGACAACTCGGAGATGGCCTATTACTACCCGACACAAGATCTGGTAACCGCCCCTGAAATTCTCTTCTTCTGGGTAGCGCGTATGGCCATGGCGGGCTACGAATACACGGGCAGTAAACCTTTTGAGAAAGTATACCTCACAGGGATAGTCCGCGATAAGCAGGGCCGCAAAATGTCCAAATCCCTGGGCAATTCACCCGATCCTTTAACATTGATTGAGTATTACGGGGCAGACGGAGTTCGAATGGGCATGCTCATGAGTTCTCCGGCCGGAAACGACTTGCCTTTTGACGAAGATTTATGTCTCCAAGGCCGAAACTTCTCCAACAAAGTTTGGAACGCACTACGCCTCGTAAAAGGGTGGGAGTCCGATGATGTGACACCAGACGAAGCTTCTATTTGGGCGATGGATTGGTTTGAGCAGGTGCTTTCTGAGACTTTGATTCAACTGGAAGACGACTTCCAAAAATACCGCCTTTCTGACGCCTTGATGCGCTTGTACAAGTTGATTTGGGACGATTTCTGTTCGTGGTACTTGGAGATGGTAAAGCCAACGTATGGCACGCCCATTGCGGCGCCCGTCCTGGCAAAAACCGTAGATTTCTTTGAGGCCCTCATGAAAGCCTTGCATCCTTTTATGCCCTTCATTACGGAAGAGGTTTGGCATGTGCTTCGCGAGGTGGATTCGGATAGTTTCTTAAATCTGCAGGCGTGGCCCGAAGGCAGCACGGAACAACGCGACCAACTTGCCGCCTTTGCTCACGTCGAAGAACTCATTGTGGCTCTCCGCAATGTCCGCAAAGAGCGCAATATCGCCTTTAAACAGCCTCTTGATCTTCGATTTAAGGACGAAGCACCCTCTGGACTCGCCGTCGTTGAGAAGTTGGTAAATGCCCCCGGGGCTAGCCTAGAAGCACCTGACGGTGCGCTTGCCATCCTGGCCGGAACCCGCGAGTATTTCGTCGTATTCTCTTCCGAGGAATCTACTTTAAGTGAAGAGGACCGAAGCCAAATTGAAAAGGAAATCGCCTACTATACCGGCTTCATCGCTTCGATTGAAAAGAAATTGAGCAACCCAGGGTTTGTGAACAACGCTCCTCCGGCGGTCATAGACATCGAACGTAAAAAAGTGAGCGATAGCCAGGCTAAATTGTCTGCGCTACAGGCACGGCTGGGATAAGTGATAAAGGATAGAATAGTTTAAGCGCTTGAGAGATCAAACGCTTAATCGTCTCTATGAATTTTACAAGGTTCAAGCCTTCAACCCTCGCTGCCTCAGTGCCTCATACAAAGCCATTCCGGCAGCTACGGAAACGTTGAGAGAGCCGAGTGTGCCGACGGTGGGAATTTTCGCATGGGAGCGACAGCCTTTCCAGACTGCAGGGGATATACCGTCCTCTTCAGAGCCCAGTACTAGGGCCAAAGGAAGGGTAAAATCTGTTTCCGCCAGCAAGGAATCCCCTTTTTCAGTGCAGCCTACAATGGACAGGCCGCTATTTTCAAGATCAGCGAGGGCATGGGACAGATTCTTAACCCGGCAAATAGGCAGTCGGAGCAGGGCACCGGCAGAAGATTTGACGGCATCGGCATTCATGGGTGCAGATTGCTGCTCAGGGATGACGAGTGCATGGGCGCCACAACATTCAGCACTACGGGCGATGGCTCCAACGTTGCGAACGTCAGTGACGCGGTCGAGCACAACAATTAGCGGCGTTTCACCGCGTTCGTAGCAGTCACTGACGACGTTGTCCAATTCTGCAAAGCCGACCGCACTCAGGAAAGCAATCACGCCTTGGTGGTTCTTTTTGGTGAGGCGTTGTAGTTTTTCGACGGGGACAAACTTGACATGTATGCCGCGTGCTTTAGCGGCCTCCAACACAGGGTCCACAGAGTCTTGGCGTCCTCGTGTGACAAAAATGCGGTCTACTTCTTGGCCCGATTCGAGCGCTTCAAGAACGGGGTGTACCCCGTAAATCATACCTTCCATTTAACTAGGGGTGTCGCTGGATACTTCCTCCGAAGGGGCTGCGTCCATGGCGCGATCCACTAAGTTTGGATGCACCGTTTTACTGTTTTTGAGGCCAAGTACCCGCAGGTTTTCAGTGCGTCGTACGAGGTTGCCTTTTCCTTCCACCAACATTTTCATGCTGTTTTCATAGCTCCGCTTGGCGGTATCCATTTGGCTGCCCACCTTGATCAACTCCTCAGAGAAGCCAACAAATTTGTCATAAAGTTCCGAAGCTTGACGGATTATTTCTTGAACATTGGTGTTCTGACGCTCTTGACGCCACAGGGTGCCCACAGTGCGTAGGGTAGACCAGAGGCTGGTGGCGCTAACTAGGGCGATATTTTTGTCGAAGGCTTCCTGATATAGGCCGGGTTCGGCCTGTAAAGCCACCGAATAGGCGCCTTCAATGGGTACAAAAAGGATGACAAAATCTAAGGAGACCCCATAGAGGTTCTGATAATTTTTCTCGCTCAGACCTCGAATGTGGTTCTTCAAAGATTGAATGTGTTCTTTCAGGGCCACGGCCTGATCTTCTGGGTTTTCGGCATTGACAAAACGCTCATAAGCGACCAAGGAAACTTTAGAGTCAATGATAATATTTTTACTCTCAGGTAAGTGAAGAACCACATCAGGCTGAAAGCGCTTCCCGTCTTCCTTGGTTACGCTTTCTTGAACGGAATATTCTTGACCTTTTGTTAAACCGGTCCGTTCTAAAAGGCGTTCCAGGACCATTTCGCCCCAATTTCCTTGCATTTTAACATCCCCTTTGAGGGCTTTGGTCAATTGATTTGCTTCGTTTTTAAGTTTTTCGTTTTGCTCAACGAGTTTAATTACCTCAGTCTTTAGTTCAATCCGTTCTTTTTGCCCTTTCTCATGACTGTCCTGCACACGTTGACCAAAGATGTCTAGTTTTTCACGGAAGGGAGCTAGTATGACTGAAAGTTGAGCCGAATTGGCTTCCTTCATTTGCTTCTGCAACGCCTCGGTCTGCGCTTGCAGCGCCTCATGGGCCATGAGCTTAAACTCTTGACTCATTTGTTCTTTTTGTCCCTCGAGCAGGTCGAGACGTTCTTGCAATCGAGCCCCATGGATTTCTGCTGCACGCAGAGCGTCCTCTAATTCACGGATACGAAGTTGCAGGGCGCTCGACCCATCGTTCTCACCTTTTTGGCGTTGCAACCAAACCAAATAAACCGAAGCAGCCGCAGCCACCGCAAGAAGTACTAGAATGAGGGTGTTGGTCATAGGGTCAAAGGTAAGCCCTCTAAGCGCCAGTTGATGGGTTCACAGCCCTGGGCTTGGAAGAATTGATTCGTTTTTGAAAAGGGTTTGGAGCCAAAAAAACCACGATAAGCCCCTAGGGGAGAGGGGTGGGCGCTGCGTAGAATTAACTGCCGGTCCATAGGTAGCGAGGCTCCCACCTGTTGCGCATCATTGCCCCAGAGCCAAAATGCTCTTTGGCCAGGAAGCGAAGCCAGATTTTTGAGGATACCCTGAATCATCGGAGCATAGGGCAGGTCCCGATGACTGCCTGCGGAACCCGCGCGCACACTCAAGGAGCTGTTTAGAAGTAAAACCCCTTCGCGCTTCCATGGATTCAAGTCCCCGCTCTTGGGGAGGGCAAATCCGGTGTCGTGATGGTATTCCTTGAAGATATTCCGCAGGGAGGGAGGGATTTTTTGTCCCTGTGGGACCGAAAAAGCGAGCCCATTCGCTTGATGCTCCCCGTGGTAGGGGTCTTGCCCTAAGATCACAACGCGTACCTGATCGGGTGGTAGTCCATCCAATGCGGCCCACAGTAGATGGGCGGGAGGGTAGCAGGTCTCGGAACCATAACGGTCCTGTATTTGCGCCATCACATCCCTCCAACTGCCGTCGGGAAAGCTTTGAACGAGGATGTTTTTCCATGACTCGGGAGGATGAGGAAGCTGCATACCACGAAAGTCGTACTTTTGAACAAATTCCTTGGAATGAAACGTGTACTTGCTTTTGCCCTCGTGGTGTTGTTTGTAGTAGGCTTGGCCTCCTGCGGATCTGCGGAAAAGTGCCCTGCCTTTATCGGTGCGGTGCCCGGAGGTACTCCAACCCAAACGGCATAAATGAATTGGACCGTCCTAGAAGGGTCGGCGGAATTGCATGCCTTAGAGGCAGCCTCGGGAGACCGGGGCTTCTTGGTTTTCAAGCATAGCACCCGCTGTCCTATATCGAGTCAAGCTCAGCTCTCCCTTCAGCGATGGGAAGCCAAAGCAGATGCCCCCGAGATCTACCTTCTTTATGTGGTGGAAAATCGGGCACTTTCCCTGGATTTAGCCGATCGATGGGGCGTTTGGCATGAGAGTCCCCAGCTGCTTTGGTGGCGTCAGGGATCGGTCCAAAAGCACTGTAGTCATTTCGAGGTGCGAGGCAGCACAATTGATGTCTGGCTAGAGCGAACAAATTTGTCGACCGTCGGTTAAACAAAAACTCATGTTAGAAGTCAGTTCCCCCACTCCCGTCCGAAAGCCGAAATGGCTTCGAGTCAAATTGCCTACGGGAGAAAATTACAAGCATGTTCGTTCCCTGGTGGATCAATACAAGCTTCACACCATCTGTGAATCTGGTCATTGCCCAAATATGGGAGAATGCTGGGGTGAGGGCACGGCTACCTTTATGATTTTGGGAAACATTTGCACACGTTCTTGTGGATTTTGCAACGTGGCGACGGGTCGTCCACTTCCCGTGGATTGGGACGAACCAGACCGCGTGGGCCGCTCTATCAAGCTGATGAAGGTGAAGCATGCTGTTTTGACTTCGGTAGATCGAGATGATCTGCCCGACGGAGGTTCTATACTATGGTCCGAGACTATTAAAGCGGTTCGTCGCATCAGTCCGGGCACCACGATGGAGACCCTCATTCCGGACTTCCGAGGGAATGAGTCACAGCTCGATCGCATTCTCGAGGCAGCCCCTGAAGTCATTTCTCATAACATGGAAACAGTTCGGCGCCTTACACGACAGGTTCGTATTCAAGCGCAATATGACCGCAGTCTAGCTGTTTTGAAGTACCTCAAGGACCATGGAGCCCATCGTACAAAAACAGGAATCATGCTTGGATTAGGCGAATCGATCGATGAGGTGCGCGAGTCGCTGCTTGAACTCCGCGAAGCGCGCGTTGATGTGGTCACCTTAGGCCAATATTTGCAGCCAACTCCAAAGCATTTGCCTGTTCAAAATTTTGTCGAACCTGAGGTTTTTGAAATGCTCGAAAAGGAAGCAAAAGCCCTCGGATTCATCCATGTGGAGTCGGGTCCGCTGGTTAGATCCTCCTATCATGCGGAAAAACACATTCTGTAAGCGATTTACGCTGTATTTTTAACGAATTGAAAAACATCCGAACGATGCAAACACGTACGAAAATCTATATCCTCAGTTCTCTCGGTGCGGCCGCTATTACGGCCTTCACTTTACTTCCAAGTGCAACTCCCAGCGCAAATTATAGTCCACGGCATGCCGAGGAGGATAGGGCGATTGCAGGGACTCAAGACTACTTAAACATGCTTCGCATGAACGGTGTGACGGGCGAAATCGACCCTTCTGACGTCGAACAAGCGTGGCAATCGCTTCAAAATATGTCTTCTGCCAAGACAAGTACTCTGATGTGGGATTCCAAAGGTCCGGACAACTTTGGTGGCCGTACCCGCGCCCTGTTGGTAGACAAAGGGAACTCAGCTCATGTGTTCGCTGGTTCCGTTGGAGGTGGCTTATTTAAATCGACGAACGGTGGCGCCACGTGGAACGTAGTGAGTGATCCAGGCGCGAACCAATCGGTGGTTAGTCTTACTCAATCATCCAATGGCGACATCTATTATGGCACAGGAGAGATTTTCTTGGGCTACGGAGGAACGGGTCAAAACACGACCCCCAGTTTCGCTGGTGGGGGCATTTACAAATCCACCGATGGTGGCAACACATTTACATTATTAGCCGCTACACAGCCAGCTTCGGTGTCCGGTTCTGGAGATTGGGCCGCTGTAGCTGATATTGCTGCTCATCCGAGCGATGCCAATACAATCTATGCAGCGACCAATAGCGGTTTCAAAAAGACCACCGATGGTGGGGCTACATGGAGCACCTTGGTGACAGGCGGGATTACAGACTTTGCCATTTCTCAAACTGGTAAAATATTCTTGAATCGCTCTGGTCAAACGATGTTTTCGTCAGATGGCACGTCCTTCTCAGAGATTTCTACTCCTGTGGTAACGAGCACAAGCCTGCCACGCCGCACAGGAAGCCGTATGCGTTATGCCATCAGTCCTCAGGATGAGAATTACGTATATGTGATTCAAACCAACGGAAGTAAGTTGGCCGCTGTTTATCGTTCTATGGACGGTGGAGCCACCTGGGGCAAGATTGGCCAACGCGGAAATAACTTCGATCCCTTATGCAACGGATCAGGCACTGGTCAGTACTGTCAGGGAACTTATGATTTACTCTTTGCCATTTCACCTACCGATAAAAACCATATTTGGTTAGGAGGAATCACAGTTTGGCAGTGGCAGGAAACCCAAGGATGGAGCCAAGTCAGCACCTTAAACAACTTTGGTGGAGGCAATCCGTATTACTTGCATGCAGATAGCCACGAATTGATCTTTGATCCAAACAACGGCAGCATTGCTTATACCTCAAATGATGGTGGTGTTTTCAAATCTACTGACGGTGGACAGACTTGGACCGAACGCAATTTGGGATATACGACGTTCCAATACTTTGGTTTCGGCGTCGGAAAAGATCGGAAGCTCATCGGCGGCTGTCAAGACAACGGAACGTCTTATCTAGATGGAACCTTGGTGTCTGCGAATGGCGCCAAAGATGTATTTGGGGGCGATGGTGGTCATTCGGATATCTCTTGGTTGCGCCCCAAAGTCATGTTTGCTGAAACTCAAAGTGGAAACTTCTACCGTTCGGATAACGAAGGGCAGTCTTGGAGCTCTTTTGCTTCGCCTGTAATGAGTCTTGCTAGCCAGCGCGGCTTCCCATTGTCTAACTGGATGATGCCATTTGAATTATGGGAGACAAGCAATGATGTAAACTCGGAGGATACCGTAGTTTTTGAGCTTCTTCCAGCCCTGCGTTCCATGGGATATGGGGATGGAATTAAAAAGATTTTTAAAGGCAAAATGCGTCATGGTCAGGATGCCGCGGAATACTTAGCAGGCAGCTTTGAAGTGGTTGCGGGTCCTGTTACCTTGACGGCGGATGCCCAAGGCAATATTAGCGGTCCAGGCGGTACGGGAACCTTCGTTGCGGATTCTGGATATTTTGAAGTCACTTTCACATCAGCTCCCCTAGCGGAGGTGATCATGACCTGTGATGTCTTCTTGCCGGCCGCCTCCAACTTGACCTTGCCTTCAGCTATCGGTGGTTTGCCCATCGAGGTGACGACGACCGGGGTAATGAATGTGGGAGACATATACAAAACGCAAGACCCCGTTCAATCGATGTTTTTTGCAGGGCTGAGCTCATGGAGTGATGCCGCATTCCCAACTATTGGGGGCATTTGGATGACCCGTGAAGTGCACCAGTTTGGCAGCACAGAATGGTGGCAAGTAGCGCACTTGGGCTATGGCACCACGCCTCAGTACATGAAGATTTCCAATGACGGCAATACCTTATTCGTGGGTACAACCAATGGCCGACTCTATCGCATATCGAACCTTCAAAATGCACGCACTAAGAACGAGGCAAGCATTGACTCTGCGAATACGTATGTCGTTACAGTCAACCAAATTGGAACGTTCTCGAATCGTGTTGTTACTGGAATTGATGTAGACCCTAACGATGCAAATCGCGTAGCGGTATCCTTGGGTAACTATGGAAACACCAACTTCGTCTATGTATCTACCAATGCACTTTCGGCCGCTCCGACGTTCACGCCGAAGCAAGGAAACTTGCCCAACGTGCCTGCTTATGCCGTGTCATTCGACAAAGGCAACGCTGGTCGTCTCGTGGTGGGTACCGAGTGGGGAGTCTTCATGACCGATAACCTAAGCTCAGGGGCTCCGACGTACTCAGAGGAAAATGATGGTATGGCACGTATTCCAGTTTTTGAGATTGAGCAGTACCGTACCAATGAGAACTATGACCCGAATGCAGCTGGTAGCAGTGAGACGGAAGGTGACTTCTTTATCGCGACCCACGGCCGTGGCCTTTTCCATACAACGACCACCTCATCGAGTCGACCTGTGAGTATTGCAGAACGTCCAGCAGACCAAAAAGGCTTGGCCCTTGGGGTCTACCCAAATCCTTCAACAGACCGTATCCAAGTGCCTTTGGATGGACAGGGCGAGGTACATATTTCCGTTCGCACAGTCGATGGTCGTATTGTGCGCCGAATGGACCTGAAGCGTGTACCAACAGGTTTTGAGACCATGACGGTAGATGTATCAGGCTTGGCCAAAGGAAGTTATGTGGTGACTCGTACTCAAAACGGAGAAGCCGTCAGCGAAATCATTGTGATTCGCTAAACGCGGCGAATCGCTTAATTGAACAAAGCCCCGGCCATCGGCCGGGGCTTTTTTATGTGTTTTAAAAAATTATCGAATCTCGGTGCTTGTCGCTCCCATGGCCAAGCGCTCCGTTTCTTGAGCAAAAATCTGCGCCAAGGGATGACTAGGGTAGGCTTTTATGAGTGCGGCCGAATAAGTCTGCATTAGATCCAAGTCTGTGCTTGGACGAAAGAGAGGTACTTGGCCAACCTGCTGGAAAAAGCCAAAGACATTCGATAGGTTGCTGGAGTCTTGCGCCATGATTGCTTGTACCTCTTCGCGGTGGGTGAAATAGCGAGCTTCTAAGAGCTCAAAATGCCGCTGTTCCCGGGCCAAAGCTGTGATCGTGGAATCACTGTGATGTTCTTGGCGATAGCCGTCCAATGAATCAAGTAGGTGTGAAGACCTTAAAACTGGCCGATAGAGTGCAAGCAACTGCTCGCTTAGGATGGACCCTTGAACGTTATACTCCGTCATAGGATTGCGGGCATCTACGTTTCCTTCAATGTTGTCCCCAGGTTGGATACCCAGACGCAAACTTCCCCCCGTGTCGAAAAGCAAAAAGTAAAAGGTTTGTAAGGTGCTATCAAGCGGGAGGTTCAAGTTCAATTGTCCATTCGCAATGGCGATGGTATCCCATGGTATGGAATGGTCTCCCTCAATACGCACAACAATGGCTTCAGAGGCCCCGTCTACCTTCAGGTGGATCGTGGCATGGTCTGAACTGCAGGCGACTGACGCGAAGAGCGCAGAAGCCCAGAAGGCTGCACGCACAAAAGGTTTTCTCATACGACTATTAGATGATCTGACTTAGGATCTTAAGCGTTGCTCAATTAATTTACTCGTGACTTTAGGGTCTGCAGCACCTCGACTTCGCTTCATCACTTCGCCCATAAACAATCCTATGAGACCTTTTTTGCCCGCTTTGTATTCCTCGACCTTATCTGGGAAGGCAGCCAAAGCCGCATCAACGTGGGTAAGTAGCGCTGATTCATCGGACTCTTGAAGGAGTCCGTTTTCTTCGGCGAGCACTTTGGGGTCTGCCCCGGGGGAAGCGAGTAGCAGAGGGAATAATTGTTGCGCTGCTGCGCTAAAACTTACGGTATTAGACTCTACTAAAGCAATCAGTCCAGTGAGTGAAGCGGCAGGAAAGGTCCATTGGCTCCAATCCAAAGCGCGTTCATTCAACCACCCTTGTACAGGCCCCATGAGCCAATTGACACCGGCTTTGGCCGGGCATCCTGCCGCCAAGAGGGCTTCATAGTAGAGGGCGGTTTCCTTGTACTCGGTCAGGAGCTGCGCATCGTAGCGACTCAAGCCAAGTTCCTCTTGGTACCGTTTTACGAGTGCTTGAGGAAGGGGCGGCATGGATGAGGCAATCGAAGCTTTGAAATCATCACTTACCCGCACAGGGGCTAAATCTGGCTCGATGAAATAGCGATAATCATTTGCATCTTCCTTTGAGCGCATAGCGATGGTATGGCCTTTGGTCGCATCGAAAGTGCGTGTTTCTTGGGAGAGAGTTCCTCTGGCTTTGAGCACGTTACACTGGCGTTCATACTCATAATCTATGGCGCGTTGGACGTTTCGGAAAGAGTTGAGGTTTTTAACCTCGACTTTTGTGCCGAATTTTTCACGACCCACCGGCCGAATAGAAATATTCACATCGCAACGCAAGGAGCCTTCTTCCATATTGCCATCTGAAATATCCAAATAGCGCACCAATTTGCGAATTTCTTGAAGGTAGAGGTAGGCCTCCTCGCCGCTACGAAAATCTGGTTCTGAGACGATTTCCAATAAGGGAACGCCCGCGCGATTGAGGTCCAATAAAGTATGGAAGGGGTCCAAATCGTGAATTGATTTGCCCGTGTCTTCTTCCATATGAATCCGAGTCAGCCCAATGGTT
Organism: Schleiferiaceae bacterium; assembly: GCA_029254375.1. Taxonomy (GTDB): domain Bacteria; phylum Bacteroidota; class Bacteroidia; order Flavobacteriales; family Schleiferiaceae; genus TMED14. Next base: position 46,667 of record JAQWXR010000030.1, read on the forward strand.
TTGGGCGCCAAAGTTTCCGATGAAATTAGAATTCCACCACCGGTGCAAATGGGTGTCTCATCTTGGGTAATCTGGTATCCTTTGGGAAGGTCAGGATAGAAGTAGTTTTTTCGAGCGTAGGCATTGAATTCTCGGATCGTACAGCCGCAAGCAAGGCCTAGGCGAACGGCATTGCGAACCACGCCAGCATTGGCTTTGGGCAGCGTACCCGGGTGACCCAAGGTGATCGGGGAAACTTGGCTATTTGGGGAGGCCCCGTAATCATATCCATCCGAAGAATATGCTTTGGAGCGCGTGTTCATCTGCACGTGCACTTCCAGTCCAATCACTGCCTCATAGGCGGTCACTACTGCTTCGCTCATAAGGGCAAAGGTACGCGGTATCCGTGGGCCTTCCATTGACTTTGAAGCCAAAGCAAGAAGGGATTTCGGTCTGTGCCAAAATCAACTTCATGTGGTAGGCAATAGATATGTAAGTCGTCCCATTCGGAAGGTTTTTCCTCGAGTCGCGCCAAGTCTTTTGCCGTCGTAATCACCGCATTGCATGCGCTTTGGTAGGCGTCCGAAGCTATTTGGGCGCGTCGAGGCGGATCTAATGGGGTATGATCCGGAAACCGCAGGGTGGTAGCGGCCACTCCTCCTTGCTTAAATCGATCGGAATGGCACGCAAACTGCTCAAATCGTTCAGGGTCTCCGATTCCTGAAAAAACCAAAGCGGTTTCATCTCCGCACCACGCTGGCGCTCCCCACATAGGTCGTGGCTCGCCCATTACTTCTTGAGCGGTGAAGAGTTGCTGATCTTTTGTTAAGCCCAAACGCTTGCTGATTGCCAAACGCTCGTGAGCATTAATGGGGTGTGGGCATTTGCTAATCAGAATTGCTGAGGCGCGCTGTGCTGCGGATGCGGCCTCACGTAATGGTCCAGCGGGCAACACCAGAGCCTCATTGTACCAATCGCCATAGGGGCAGATGAGCAAGGAAATGGGGCTTTGAAGATCCCAATGTTGGAAGGCATCATCTAAGATGACTGGACATTTTTGAGGAAGGTGAGCAAAGGCCTCTCTCCGCTTCCTCGCTACGAAGACATGCACATCAGGGCAGTGACCAAAGACGTGACGCACCAATCGTGCCTCATCGCCAACTTCGTCGGCAGAATCGTCGAGTTCAACGCGCCGACATTCTTTTGTTTTTCGGCCGTATCCCCTAGAAACATAAGCGATATCCTCGACATGCGGTTGCAATTGCTCAAGGATCCATAGAGCAATGGGTGTTTTTCCGGTCCCCCCTGCGTGTAAGTTTCCCAAACTAAGCGTGGGCTGGCTTGGGAGATAGGGAACGATGATTTTCCACTCGTAGATGCTGCGATGGAGCGCTACTGCGAATAGGTAAATAGGGCTCAAGAAACGCCAACGGGGGCGAGGTTGACGCAGGTTCATGAGGTGAGGATTTTTTCAATGGAACTACCCAAAGGCAGGGCGGTAATCCTAGCTTGTTTTTTGAGCCATGTGAGCTGTCTCTTGGCATATTGACGCGTATGCGTAGCAATCAGGTTAGTTATGTGATCGTCATCTTCATCTGGATAGGCATAAAATTCTCGATAGCCGACGGTTTGCATCGCCGTTAAGTCTTTTAAAGGGGCGAGGTGTTCGGCTTCTGCCCGCAGACCTTGTTCCATCATTTGCTGGCATCGGAGCTGAATTCGCTCTGTCAGCATGTTCATTTCTGGCCAAAGGGCAAATTCATGCAATGTTGCATCAAAATGTCCTGTGGGTTCCTTTTCCATGGTGCGCTGAGCGGAATAGGGCTGACCGCTGAGCGCAATCACTTCGAGGGCGCGAATCACCCGCCTTGAATTACTTAGGTCTGCCGTGGAGGCATAGGTTGGATCACGCAAGCACAACTCATCAACAAGCTCTTCGGGGTTGGCCTGCCACCGGGCTTCCAACTGTTGCCGAAGTATCGGGTCGGCAGCAGGCAGCACATCGGTTTCAAAGAGCAAGGCTTTGGCATATAGACCTGAACCCCCGACGATGACAAGATGGCCCTGTTCGCTAAGTTCTTTTTTCACGAGGGGTCGTGCCCATTGAGCATAAGACATGGCCGTCAGTGGGGCATGAATCGAATGGCTCGCAATTCCGAAATGTTTGGCCGAGGCAAGTTCCTCTACTTGGGGTCGAGCCACGCCGATTTTTAGTTCCTGATAAATTTGCCTCGCGTCACAATTCAAAATGTTGGCTTGTAGTCGCTTAGCCAGCGCAATGGCCAACGCGGTTTTACCGGAAGCCGTAGGTCCGTGAAGCATCCATATGTGAGGGCGAGACATGCTACGAAGGTAAATCCTCTGAGAGTTCTTCGTAACTTGGATAGCAGGCATGGAAAAGATTATCTCGATACTTCGCAAAGAATTGAGCCAATGTACATTGGGGAAGGCCCCTATGATTGGCGATGAGGCACTCCAAGCCCGCTGGAAATCCTTACATAGAGCGACATTTGTCGGCAACCTTCGCGAAGAAAAAGTGCTCGTATATCTGCAAGGCCAAGGAGAGGACGTGTTCCGCCTGGAGACGACACTTTGGGCCTGTACGGCGGAATGGGCGGTATTTAAGGAGGGGATTCGGATTCCCGTGGATGCAATTTTGAGGGTGGAATTCTACCAGGCGTCGGAGGAATAACCATCGAGGTCTTCTTCGTCGAAGCCGTATTCGTCTTCTTCCTCCTGGTCATCATCATCGGCATAGGCAAGACCTCCTTCCCCTGCGAATTCGGGGTCTGGTGCTTCTTTGGGGCGGTCTCCGTAGGATAAGGTGACCTGGGCGGACGGTTGCTCCCCCTCGTCTTGACGAACAAATTCGATCATGAACGTCCACATCGCTAAGAAGTCATAGATAAAAATCAAACGCTTGCCAGGTTCCCCCAAGATGCTTTCTAAACTATGATCCCCCATCGCTCCCAAACCATTTGAATCCATGGCGACCAAAGGAATCTCATCTAGTTGTGACCATTGGTCATCCGTGGTGTAAAAAGAAGCCATTTGGCCCACTTCCAATTGGTAGGCGGCAGCGACGGCATGGTGCAAGTCTACAAGGCTTGCGGCACTGTCAATAGCGATGTCTCTAAAAACATCTGTGGGACAATGTAAAATGGCGCGAATGGTTAAGCGTGTTTTCATAAGGCAATCTGTGGTTCAATGCCCATCGATCGGGCAATTTCATAGGCCAGACGACGAGCGTCTTCAAAGGTATTCGGGATTTCCCCATCCAAAACGGCTTCTCGGATAGCTAGTTTTAATTGGCCAATTTCACGGCCAGGCGCTAGGCCAAACCACTCCATGAGCTGGTTTCCGTCGACGGGTGGTTGCCAGTTGCGAAGATGGTCCCGGGCTTCCACTTCGACAAGTCTTGCTCGAACTTTCTTAAAATTTGTGAGATACTTTTTCTTCTTCTTGGGGTTTTTGGTGGTAATATCTGCCTCGCACAACTCCATGAGATCATCAATCGCTTCGCCTGCATCAAAAAGCAAGCGCCGAACGGCTGAATCGGTCGCCAAATCACTCGCCACAGCAATCGGTCGCGAAGACATTTGAATCAATTTGACCACAAAGTTCATCCGGGCATCCAAAGGGAGTGAGAGCCGTTTAAAAATTTTCTTGGCCATTTTTCCGCCTAAATACTCGTGGCCATAGAAGGTCCAGCCAATACCCTGGACGAATCGCTTGGTTGGTGGCTTGCCGATATCATGCAATAGCGCGGCCCATCGATGCCAAAGATTCGTGGAAACCTGAGAAAGATTGTCAAGAACCTCGAGGCTGTGCCAAAAATTATCCTTGTGCAAGTGGCCTTCCACTTCATCCACTCCGGCAAGGTCAGAAACCTCTGGGAGTATATGGGGAAGTAGGCCTGAAGTAAACATCAAACCAAAACCCAAACTCGGTTTGGCTGTTTCCATGATTTTATTGAGTTCCGTGGCGATTCGGTCTTCGGAGAGAATCTCCAGTCTCCCAGCGCAGTGCCGAATACCCGCTAGGGTGTCGGGATGTAGCTCAAAATTCAATTGACTGGCAAAGCGCACGGCACGCAGCATGCGAAGCGGGTCGTCTTCAAACGTCTTAATCGGGTCAACAGGGGTTTTTAAAATCCCTTGTTTCAAATCCTCCTGGCCGTTGAATGGGTCCAGCAAAGCACCAAAATTGGCTGAATTGACGGAATAGGCCATCGCGTTGATGGTGAAATCTCTTCGAAGTTGATCTTCTTCTAGACTTCCCGGCGCGACAGTTGGATTTCGGCTGAGCGCATTATAGCTCTCTGATCGTGCCGTCACAAACTCAATATCCCAATCTTTCCAACGAAATTGTGCAGTTCCGAAATTCTTAAAAACGGTCACTTTTCCCGCCTTGAGCCGGCGAGCAGACTCGTGGGCCAATGCCAAGGCATCGCCGACCACCACGAAATCAACGTCTTTGGAAGGACCTTTGTCGAGTAGTCGATCGCGGACCCATCCTCCGACCACATAGCAAGGCACACCGGCGTCATCCGCCACGGCGCCAATCGTCTCAAATACAGGGTGATGAAGCGCTTCGCTCATGGTCAAACGGCCACATTATAGGTTCGTAAGGCGTCGTTCAAGGAGGTCTTTTTGTCTGTACTTTCCTTGCGTTGCCCGATGATTAATGCACAGGGGACCTGGTAGCTCCCGGCCGGGAAGGTCTTGCTTTGACTGCCTGGGATCACCACGCTACGGGCCGGAATCCGTCCCTTGTATTCGACGGGTACATCCCCAGTGACGTCAATAATTTTTGTGCTAGCCGTCAAAACGACATTGGCACCGAGTACCGCTTCCTTTTCGACATGAACCCCTTCCACAACGATGCAGCGCGATCCGATGAAGGCTCCATCTTCAATAATAACAGGAGATGCTTGAAGGGGTTCTAATACCCCTCCGATGCCGACCCCACCGCTCAGATGGACATCTTTTCCAATCTGAGCACAGCTGCCGACTGTGGCCCAGGTGTCTACCATGGTGCCTGCACCGACATAGGCGCCAATATTCACATAGGAGGGCATCAAAATGACGCCACGATCGATGAACGCTCCATAGCGCGCAATGGCATGAGGGACGACGCGAATGCCTTTTTCGGCATAGCCTGTTTTGAGGGCCATTTTATCATGAAACTCCATGGGCCCAGCCTCGAATGTTTCCATCTTTCGTATGGGAAAGTAGAGAACCACCGCCTTTTTTACCCATTCATTGACTTTCCAGCCGGACTCAGTGGGTTCAGCCACTCGTAAGGCACCGGAGTCAATCGCTGCAATCACCTTGTCGATGGCCTCTACCGTGCTGGCTTGGCTAAGTAAATCGCGATGTTCCCAGGCGGATTCAATGATGGTCTGGAGAGGAGCGTAGTTCATGATCTATTTTTTTGAGTCAAAAAGCTATCTAAAATGAGGCTTGCAGCTGCCGCATCCAACATGCCCTTATCTTTTTTGACACGGGCTTTGGCCCCGGCTTGGTGGGCTGCTTGGGCCGCGATTTTGGAGGTGTATCGTTCATCGACCCAATGAATGGATACATCGGACCAAAGGGCTTGAATCTTTTCAGCTAACTCACGTGCATGGCTGCTTCCTTCAGTTTCCCGTCCTTGGAGATCTTTAGGGAGGCCGATGACGATGCCTGCTAGGTTTTGAATTGGGTATGTGCGCGTCAGGTGCGCTATGATTTCGGTTGTGCGGTGGCAACCCACAGGAAAGGCCATGCTGTGTAATGGGTCCGATTCGGCCAAACCCGTTCGCACCGCGCCTACATCTAAACCAAGCCAAATTCCCATTCTGCAAAGGTAAGTCAGGGCTGTATCTTTGTCCCAAAGAAAACGCATGGTTTACCCGATAGTTGCATTTGGCTCCCCAGTTCTAAAGCGCGTTGCGCAGGATGTTGAGGTACCTAGCGATGAAACAGTTCAGTTCATCGAAGATTTATTCGAGACGATGTACGCCTCCAAAGGTGTGGGGCTTGCGGCACCGCAAGTAGGGCTGTCCTCGCGCATCTTTGTCGTAGACGGTTCTCCTTTTTCCGAGGATGCAGCTAGCCCAGAAGAAGCCGAGGTGCTCAAGACGTTTAAGCGTGCCTTTATTAATCCGGTAATTCTTGAGGAGTCTGGCGAAGCGTGGGGCTTTGAAGAAGGCTGCTTGAGCATACCAGATATCCATGAAACGGTCCAGCGCAAGCCAAGCATCCTTATAGAATATCAAACCCCCGAGGGGGAATTCATTGAAGAAACGTTTACCGGATTGCCTGCTCGGATTATTCAACACGAATACGATCATATCGAAGGCATCCTCTTTCTAGATCGACTTACCCCTCTTAAACGCCGCATGCTCCGAGGTCGACTCTCAGATATTTCTTCTGGAAAAGTGAGCGCATCGTATCGGATGGTATTTAATGTGAAATGAAAAAGATACTCCTTTCCCTTTGCTCCTTGGTAGCGATTTCGGCATGCCAAGGCCCCGCCGAGGAAGCCGAAGCCGCGATTGAAATGTTGTTAGCGGATGCGAGCAATCCACTTTCCTTGACGTTGGAAGATACCAGCGGCTGGCGTTCGACCTTGAGCCTGATAGAGCGTGCCTCTGCTTCGGTCGAGAGCGACTCCCTATGGGCGCGCTACACCCTTGTATCGGCCGATGTCCAAGCTCAAATTCCCGGTGGAGCTTTGTATGCCGTACGGAACTATTTGTCCGTCTACGATTCCTTGCCAAAACGAGTAGAAGGGGCTTTGGGTCTGCTCGGAGCAGCCATTGTATTTGAAGAAAAGCTACAGGATCACGGACGCGCCATCCAAACCCTAACGATACTTACAGACGCATATCCTAATACCGCAATTTCGCGCACCGCGATGGAGCTCCGAGATGTTATCACTTTTGAAACCGAGGCCAGCCTTTTGGATAAAATCCATCAATGGAAGGCCCAAGACTTACCCCAACAACCATGAAATCAATTAAAACCATTTTGGCCATTGCCGGCCGACCAGGTTTGTACAACCTCACTGCGCAAACCCGCACAGGTATTCTCGTAGAGTCCCTAGATGACCAAAAGCGAATTACCGTTTCTGCCCAGCAGCAAGTGCATGCCTTGGATGAAATCGCGATGTACACTATCGAAGGGGAGGTGCCCTTGCGGGAGCTCTATGAATCTACGGGGAAGGCCTTGAAAGGTGCCAAAACAGTTTCTCACAAAGCCGAGCCATCAGAAATTTTAGCAGCTTTTCAGAGCCACGTGCCAAATTATGATGAAACGCAGGTGTATATCAGCGACATGAAGAAGTTCGTTAGCTGGTACAATCTGTTAGTAGACTATGGATTCTTTGCGGAGGAGGCCAAGCCGGCCAAAGTGACAAAGCCCAAGAAAACGGCGGAAAGGTCAGCGGATGGCGAATCTGAGTGATGCCCAAGCGGCCTTTCAGCGTTTGCTCGGCATCATGGACGATCTGCGAACGCAGTGTCCATGGGATCGCGAGCAAACCGCCGAATCGCTTCGGAAACTGACCATAGAAGAGACCTATGAATTGGCGGACGCCATCGATGCGGGAGATTGGGAGGAACTCAAAAATGAACTAGGGGACCTTTTCCTTCACCTCGTTTTTTACAGTAAGCTCGGCGAAGAACGCGGGGCCTTTGATGTTACGGATGTCTTGCATGGCGTCTGTGAAAAATTAATCCGACGCCATCCTCATATCTATGGAGACGTAGAGGCGACAGACTCCAAGGCCGTCAAAGCCAATTGGGAAGCGATCAAGCTTAAAGAAAAAGGGGCGAAGCTGAAATCGGTTTTGGAAGGGGTGCCCAAGGCCTTGCCTGCGATGGTCAAGGCATATCGCATGCAAGAAAAAGTCCAGGGGGTTGGTTTTGACTGGCCCGATGGGGAAGGAGTTTGGGCTAAAGTCCAAGAAGAACTTCAAGAAATGCGCGAAGCCACCACGGTGGAGGATGAAACCATGGAATTAGGCGATGTCCTATTTGCCTTGGTCAATTACGCAAAGCACCGAGGCTTGGATCCGGAGCAGGCCCTCGCCCTGAGTAACGCCAAATTCGCTCGCCGTTTTAAAGCGATGGAAACGCTCGTTTTGAAGGAAGGTGGCGCTGTTTCGGAAATGGATCTCGATGCCTGGGAAGCCCTTTGGCAGCGTGTAAAAGCAACGGAATATTGAACTTGGCTTAATGTTGACTTAATAGCTGATTTCGATCTTGCCAATCTCACTATCCAGACTTCCCATGAAAACGGTTTACCTCGTTCGCCACGCGAAATCCTCCTGGGATTATCCCCACCTGGATGATCGGGATCGTCCATTGAAAGGCCGGGGAATGCGTGATGCCCATTTGATGGCCGATTATGTGACCCAGCAGAGCGATGTTACGCCTAGGCTCTATTCTAGTCCTGCGACGCGGGCAGTGCACACCGCCATGATTTTTGCCCGGCATTTTCAGATTCCTTTGGATTCTGTGAGCGTCAAAGAAGAATTGTATGAGTCGAGCTCAGATCAGATCCGAGATTTTTTACAAGGCATGCCGCTTAGAGATGATTCCGTGATGATTTTTGGCCATAACCCAACATTTGAAGAGTTCATTGACCGATGCCTGCATCAGCCTTTGGGTAGGGTGCCCACGGCCGCGGTAGCCTGTCTGCACTTCCCGGTGGCAGATTGGAAGGACCTTGATTTTGAGGCAGAGTTGCTCTTCTTTGATTTTCCTAAAAATCTTAAGGCCACATAGCCGAACTTTAGGCTATGATTCAAGGTGCGCGTAGCCGGTTTGTGAACCGTGATCTCAGTTGGTTGCATTTTAATGCCCGGGTATTGCAAGAGGCTCAAGATGAGCGAAATCCGCTGATCGAACGCCTGCGTTTTTTGGGAATTTTCTCCAACAATATGGATGAATTTTTCCGTGTTCGATATGCTAGTATTCAGCGCCTTTCCAAACTCCCTAATCAAAAGAAAGTAAAGGAACAGTTGGGAGGCTGGGATCCCTATGATTTAATGCATAGCATCCAAGAAGAAGTCCACAAACAAACCCAGCAGGTCGAAACAACCTATGAGCGATTGATGGTAGCCTTGGAACAGGAAGGCATCGTCCTAATTACAGAAAAGGAGCTTTCAAAGGGTCAAGAAGAGTTTGTACGCAACTATTATATTGAAAAGGTCAGTCCATCGGTCTTTACGATGATCCTACGGGATGATCTTCGCTTCCCCGAATTGAATGACGGTTCGATTTACCTCGCCATTCGCTTGTTCGCTGAGTCTATGACGGAGCCAATCCAGTCTTTAATCGAAATCCCGACGGATCTCCACGGTCGCTTTGTCACCTTGCCTAAGTATGGCAAGAACTATCTGATGTATTTGGATGATGTTTTGCGCTACAATTTGCGCTATGCGTATTTCATCTTTCCGTCGGATCGAATTGAGGCACATTCCTTCAAGATTTCTCGCGATGCCGAATTGGACATGGACCACCATGATGTGTCCAAAACCATGCTGGACCGCGTTCGCCGAGGCTTAGAAGATCGAATGGGCGGGGACCCTGTGCGCATGGCCTACGATCAAGAAATGGATCCGGGCTTCTTGGAGTCCTTGGCGGCACGCATTGGATTTGAGGATACGGATGCCTTGAATCCTGGAGGGCGTTACCATAGTAAGCGCGATTTGATGCGTTTTCCTAATGTGGGAGGACCCCATTTAGAGTACCTTCCTTTGCCGCCATTAAACCATCCGGATTTGGATTTGGAGCGTTCCTTATTGCAAGTGATTAGGCAAAAGGATGTTCTCATTTTTACCCCATACCATAGCTTTTCATACGTCATCCGCTTCTTGCGTGAAAGTGCCATGGATCCCGAAGTGGAGTCCATTTCGATCACTTTGTATCGACTGGCCTCTCAGTCGCGAATCATTTCTGCCTTGATCAACGCCGCAAAGAATGGGAAGCGTGTCCGCGTGGTGATTGAACTTCAGGCGCGATTCGATGAGCAAAATAATATCCATTATTTGGAGAAGATGCGAAAAGAAGGCATCGAGGTCCAAACTGGGGTAGTAGGCCTTAAAATTCATAGCAAAATCATTTCTGTGGAGCGTCGTACCAGCAAGGGAAGGGAGCTTTTCTCGGTGATAGGGACCGGTAACTTTCATGAAGGCACAGCGCGGGTATACACGGACTACTTCCTCTTCACGGCCGATAAGCAGATTTCCAAAGAGGTGGCTAAGGTCTTTCAGTTTTTGGCTGAGCCGTATCGGGTTCAAAAGTATAAGCACTTGCTTGTTAGCCCTCACTTCACCCGGAATGGACTCATCAAGTGTATTGATCGCGAAATCGCCAACGCCAAGGCCGGTAGCTCTGCGGAGATTTGGATGAAGTGCAATAGCCTATCCAGCTATGACTTGGGCCAAAAACTTTACGAGGCTAGCCAGGCTGGGGTGAAGGTGAAACTAATCGTTCGAGGGCTATGCTGTGTCAAGCCGGGAGTTCCAGGACTCAGTGAAAATATTGAAGTCATATCCGTGGTGGATCGTTTTCTGGAGCACAATCGAGTGTATGCCTTTCGAAATAGTGGCCAATGGGCGATGTACATCGCCTCGTTCGATTTGATGACGCGAAACTTAGACCTCCGAGTCGAGGTGGGTGCCCCCATCTATAGTCCATCTGTGCAAGCAGAAATATTGGATCATTTGGCCTGCATGTGGAAAGACAATGTGAAGGCGCGATTGATCGGAGAATTGAACATAAATGCCTATCGAAAAATCCCTGGACCGCGCATTCGCAGTCAAGAGGAGCTCTACCGCTATGCCAAAAATCAACTCAAAACAGGGCGTCGTCCATGAATATCATAAAACTTGCAGCGATTGACATCGGATCGAACTCGCTTCGGTTGTTAGTGAGTAATGTCATTCCCACACCGGATTACACCCACTATAAAAAGGCTTCGATGACCCGTCTACCTGTGCGCCTGGGCGAGGATGTCTTTAAAACAGGGCGCATTTCTAAAGAGACTGGAGACCGACTTGTCGAATCGATGCGGGCCTTCTCGGCGATTATGAAAGTAAATGGGGTCGAATCCTATCGAGCCTGCGCGACGAGCGCGATGCGTGAAGCCAAAAATAAGGGGCGTTGGATTCGGAAGATTCGACGAGTAACGGGTATTCAAATCGAAGTGATTGAAGGGGATGAGGAAGCGCATCTTATTTACAATGCGAAACTTTTTGACAAAATCCATCCAGTAGAATCGAGCCTATTATTCATCGACGTAGGCGGCGGCTCTACGGAGTTGACTTTTTTCAGTGATGGTCAGGCAGGAGAATCTCGGTCTTTCCCCATCGGAACGGTTCGAAGTTTAAACGCCATGGATAGCGAGCGAGAATGGCAGACGATGCAAGCGTGGGTCGAAGGCCAGGTCCGTTCTTTAGCGGCTTCCGTGGCCTTGGTAGGATCAGGAGGAAATATCAACAAGGCGCATAAACTTTCTGGTCGGCCACTGAGTGAGCCCTTATCCCGGCAGTACTTGGATCGATTGAGCAATCAAATTTCGGCCCTCAGTACAGAAGAACGCGTCATGCAGATGGGATTGAACCTAGATCGAGCCGATGTGATTGTTCCCGCCTTACAGATTTATCGCCGTACTATGAAATGGGCGGGTGCGACACGGATCTATGTGCCCAAAATTGGAGTTTCCGACGGCATGATTCGTGAATTGTATCACCGAGATTTTAAAAAACTCCTTGAATGAACACCGTTCCCTACCGACTTGGCACAGGCCTGATCATTTGTCTTATTGCTTTTCAGGCATGTGTTCCTAAGAATCAGGTGGACCATGCGGTCCACATTGCGGTGGAAACGCAGGAGCCGCTTCCCGAAGGCGATACGATGTTTCTCACGGGGAATATTCCCGAATTGGGCTCTTGGAACGGCCGAGGAATCGCTATGATCCGCGTACAGCCGAATCGATGGGAAGCTCACTTTAGCCCAAAGGACTCTGCCTTTGCATACAAACTCACTCTTGGCGATTGGTCCCAAGAAGCTGAGTTAGAAGAGGGCATGGCATACCGTGATCTTGGAGGCTGGCATGGATTGGACACGTTGCTGCACGCAATCAAATTCGGTGCAGCGCAGCGCCACAATGACGGCCAGGTTAGCGGCTTCCTCCATGTGATGGATGCGCCTGTAGATCCTGAAGGAATCATTCCTTCCCGTAAGATGTGGGTATGGACGCCCTATGATCTGAAGCAGACCGAGCTAGCCGGACCGCTTGACTTGCTCATTATGTCTGATGGCCAGAACTGCATCGATCCAGCGACCAGCACCTTTGGGGTGGACTGGGCCGTGGATGAGGCCATTCTTTCCCTCATGGAAGCAGGCCAAATTCGACCTACCATGGTTGTCGCCCTAGAATGCGCCACCGAAGGCGGGAATCGACGTCGAATGGAATACGGACCGGGTGAATTGGGTGAATCCTTCACGGACTACTTGGTGCATACCGTTTTGGCCCAGGCGTTAGAAGATCCTTATTTAACAGAAGAAAGTCATGTTTACTTTGCCGGTTCCAGTATGGGCGGCGTTTTGGCTTTTCGCTTACTCACAGAATATCCTGGCGTATTTGACGGTGCGTTGGCCTTTTCCCCTGCCGTGTATGTGGAGACAAGTACGGGTCTAGCGGTGGATGCTATCAGTCCTTGGAAAGTCAAAGGGCGACCTATGCCTTCCGGAACCTTGTACATGGACAATGGGGGCATTGGGCTAGATGCTCAACTTCAGCCAGGGATTGACCTATTGAAAGCGGAACTACGGTCCATCGGTTTTATGGACCAAAAGGATTCTTTCAAGTGGGTAGTGGACAAAAAAGCAGATCATAGCGAAGTGGCCTGGCGTCAACGTTTTCCAGAGGCCTTTGCCTGGCTTTCAAGTCGAAGTTCGGTATCAGAGGAATAAAAAAACCCGCGTAAGCGGGCTTTTTTATTTCGATTTTCGTCTTACAGTGCGGCTAAAACGTTTTCATAATTGGGCTCCTGACCCGTCTCCGAGACTTGCTCGCTATGCACGATTTTACCCGCAGCATCCAGCACTAGCACCGCACGGCTAAACAAGCCAGCGAATTTGCTATCTGCAAACGTCACCCCGTAGTCGCCGCCAAAAGACGGCGCCTTGAACGCGGACAAGAATGCCACATTTTCTAAGCCTTCAGCAGCGCAAAAGCGCGCTCCGGCAAAGGGCAAGTCCATGCTGATATTTAAGAGTTGCACGCCGTCTATAGCATTCAGTTTTTCGTTGAAGGCACGGACACTTTTTTGGCATACGCCGGTGTCAATGGATGGGAAAATATTCAGGACGACTTTCTTGCCCGAGTAATCGGATAAAGAAGCGTCACTCAAGTTCTGCGCCGTCAAAGTAAATGCAGGAGCAACGGAACCAACTGGGGGTAATTCGCCAACCGTTATACAGCGGGATCCCCCAAGGGTAATGTGTGCCAAGGTTAAATAGTTTTAATGAATAAATTGGGAAAGGCCAAATCCCGAAAGCAGGCCGATAATGACAATAATCCACAACCCCGGAGCGAGGCGGTGGTCTTTTTGAAGTTCAAATAAGATCGTACTAGATACATGCAAAAAGATACCCACCACGAGGCCGCCGATGAAGCCTTCCATTCCTGGCAAATCCAAAGGAAGGACAGCTCCAAAGGCAGCGCCCAAAGGCGCAGCCAAGCTCATGCCTAGCAAGGCAAGGAGGACATGACGGATTGGAATGCCACATTGACGTAACCAAAAGGCTAGCAGAGCGGCAATGGGAAGATTGTGCACGCCCAGAGAGAGGGCAAAGGCTAATTGTTCAGATTCAGGCAAACGGAGCAAAGGAATACCTTCTACCACAGAGTGGATCAGCAAACCAATGTAGGCAGGCCATGGATTTGGATCCTTGTGATGAATATGTCCATGCTCCAATCCCTTGGACCGGCTGTCTAAGGCAAATTGCAGAAAGTAGCCCAAAACAATCCACAGACCCCAAGGCAAACTGCGATCAGTTTCTACATGGGCCAACTCAGGGATCCACAAAAAAACGGTGACTGCAAAAAGAAAGGCCCCAGAGAAGGCGTTGCTTTTGGCCAACCACGCACTAGGGATGGATCTAAATCCCGCCAAGCCCCCCAAAAAAATGGGAAACATCAAAATGAAAATGGCAAGTAAAGAGTTGGACATTCGGCAAAGTTAGGTCATCGCTTTATAGATGGACTGCAATGCGCCAAAAAGGATGACGGCAATTAATACCCAGCGCACATATGGTTGGGCTTGAGGAATGCGCACGATATACCGCCCACCGATCCAGGCGCCTAAAGTAGAGCCCAGGGCAAGAATGAGGGCTGGCCGCCATTCGACTAAACCACTTTGGATGTATAGAATCCCAGCGGGTACGGCAAGGACTAGCGCCATGAGTAGCTTAATCACATTGGCGTCTCGCAAGCTCCAACGATCTGCGAGTACCAATACGGAAAGCATTATAACCCCGATACCCATTTGGATGTAGCCCCCGTAGAACCCAATGAAAAAGAAGAGAATAGCACTCTGCCAGGGTTTGAGCTTGCGTTCAATTTCGGAAGATGCCCCCCAGGAGGCGGGCTTCCAAAACAAGGTGACGAGCATAGAGAGCATGACGATGGCTATGGACCATTCCATGCCATCCGCCGATATCATCGTACCAAGCCAGCCCCCCGCCAAGGAACCAAGTAATGTCGGTATGATGAGTCCTTTTCCCCGATGCAAGAGATAGCGCTTGCGGGAGCTCCGCCGCACACTGGCGATGCTGGTAAAGGTCTGCGTGATAACACCTACCCGATTGGTGGCATTTGCCACGGCCCCATCGAGGCCCCCAAACATCAATAGGCTAACGGTAATGGCTGAACCATTTCCGGCTAGAGTATTCACGATGCCCGCCACCAGGCCACCGAGAAAAAAAAGGAGGTCCATTTCCCACGTCATGCCCCCCAAAGATAGGGGAGGGTTGTACCTTTGAATGGATTCTAAAAAGCAATGAAAAAAATAGCCACTCGCTTGATTTTAGCCAGTTCGACCCTGGTCATGGCCTGTAGCCAAACCAATGTGGTCGATGTCACCCCCGATGAAACCCATGAAGTCCCATTTGAAATGGCTTCTCGTCTGGATACGGTAGAACTTGGCGAGAGCCGAGTATACGCCGTGCATTACACTTGGGTCGGAGGTATTCAGGATACCAGCGTCGTCTATTATTTGAGTTTGTATGCAGGCTCTACCTCGGAATCCGATACCTTGTATGAATTCCTAAACGCGGGTGACACCGTTGAAGGAGATTATATTTTCATCAACGTCCCCGTAAGCTCTGGCGTGGCGGCGTATAAATCGCATTTAGCAACACATACTACGCATGGCAAATAATCATGCCCCCGATGAGGTTTTCATCGCCAAGACCCTTATGGGCCTCGAAGATGTACTTCGCGATGAATTACTCAAACTTGGAGCACGTGATTTGACCCCTATGACTCGGGCGGTGAAGTTTAAGGGAGATTTAGGTTTCCTCTATAAAGCAAACCTATGCCTCGGGACGGCGGCTAGAATATTGCGCCCGATCAAATATATTGAAGCCAACACACCCGATGAATTACTCATGGGCGTTCAAAAAATCCCCTGGGAGAAGTGGTTTCATCCGGATAAGACCTTTGCTGTCTATGCTTCAGGGAGTCATCCCGCGTTTTCACACACCGGATATGCGGCCTTAGTCGTAAAAGATGGTATTGTCGACCGTTTTCGCATTAAAACGGGAAAAAGGCCTTCTGTGGATCGTGAAAATGCCATGGTTCGCATTGAATTGCACTTAAATAAGCGCCATTGTACCGTCAGCTTGGATGCTTCCGGGGAATCGTTGCACAAACGGGGCTATCGTCAAGAAATGACCATGGCACCCATGAGCGAAGTGTTGGCGAATGGACTCATTCGTCTCACGGGGTACCGAGGAGATCGCGCCTTGTATGACCCCATGTGTGGCTCTGGCACACTGGCTATTGAAGCGGCCATCATAGCCGATCGCCTCCCCGCAGGAATTTATCGTAAGAGCTTTGGCTTTATGCATTGGTTGGATTATGACAAGGAATTGCACGCACTCATTGAAGCCGCGGCGCTCAAGCGAATTTCAGAATCTCCGATGCCCATTTTTGCTTCAGATATCGACCGGCGCGCGATGGATGTTGCCGAGAACAATGCCGTATCAGCCTTGGTCGATGAACGAATCACTTGGTCGGTGGAGGCATTTGAATCCACTCGGCCACCGGCAGAACGCGGTATCCTCGTCATCAATCCCCCGTATGGTCGTCGCTTAGAAACCGATATTGAAGAAACCTATAGCCGAATTGGAGCGCACTTGCGTGAATATTATATAGGATGGACAGCCTGGGTCGTTGTGCCTAGTGCCGCCGCAAACAAGGCATTACAAATGAAGGCCGCCCAGCGCATCCCATTTCAAAATGGGGATTTGGATTGCATGTGGCAACAGTTCGATATTTATGCTTCATGAAACACATTGGCGTATTAACCTCAGGGGGTGATTCTCCCGGAATGAATGCCTGCGTGCGCGCAGTGGTGCGTACCGCTACCTTGAATGGAATGGAGGTTACCGGTTTTTACCGTGGCTATGAAGGCCTGATGGAAGATGACGGAGTAGCGCTTAGCCGATATGACGTTCGCAATATCATTCACCGAGGAGGCACCTTTCTTCAGACCGCACGCAGCCAAGAGTTCCGTCAACCCGAAGGCCGCAGTAAGGCCGCTCAGAACCTCAAAAACCGTAAAATTGATGGCCTGGTTGTCATCGGTGGAGACGGCTCGTTTACAGGAGCTAAATATTTGTCGGAAGAACATGACATTGCGGTGATGGGCTGTCCTGGGACTATTGACAATGACCTTTTTGGAACGGACTACACCATTGGGTATCAAACCGCTGTTGACACTGCCGTAGAAGCCGTAGACAAAATCCGCGATACTGCTGCCTCGCATAACCGCCTCTTTTTTGTAGAAGTCATGGGTAGGGACGCTGGATTCATTGCACTTAGAACGGGTATTGCTGCCGGTGCCGAAGGGGTTCTTATTCCCGAAACACCGACGGACATACATCGCCTGGTAAAGTACCTCAGAACGGACTTCCAAAAGAAGCGCCGTAGCGGAATCATTATCGTGGCCGAAGGCGATGATGGCGGCGGGGCCTATGATGTCGCCCAAAAAGTACAAGCGGAATTCCCAGAATGGGAAACCAAAGTAACGGTCTTAGGTCACATCCAACGTGGGGGAAAGCCCAATGCATCTGACCGCATTCTGGCCAGCCGAATGGGTCACGCCGCCGTTTTGGCCTTGATCGAAGGCCGTAGCCGGGAAATGGTCGGGGTCCAAGGCAAGCAAATCGCCTATGTATCTCTCGAGCAAGCTATTAAGCACCACGCCTCGATATCGCCTTATTTGTTGGAATTGGTAGACGCCCTATCCTAAGTCTGGATGTGGGTTGAAGTAATTCTCCCCGTTCCCGTCCATAGCACGTTTACCTATGCGTGGGACGCGGATAGTCCCCCGGTTCCGGGACTGCGTGTGCATGTCCCTTTTGGAAGGCGACGCTGCCTGATGGGCGTTGTTCGTTCTGTTTTACTCGAAGCCCCAAAACATGAAGTTAAAGCTATTCTCCGAGTGCTGGATTCTCAGCCGCGAATTCAACGTCAGCAGCTCGGCTTATGGGATTGGATGTCCGAATATTATGCCTGCAGTATTGGTGAGGTTATGCAAGCTGCGTTGCCGCACTTTTTTAAGCTAGAAGAGGATGCCGAAGGACCGTTCACCATTTCCGATGGGGCGATGGCGCATTGGCGTTGGGTGGGTCGTCAGAGCGATCAAGGCCAAATTTCGGTCGCTTTCGAGCAGCTCAGCCGAGCGGTGAAACAGTCCGAAGCCTTATTGCATTATTTTCAAGTCGCCCTTCGCTTGCCGCAAGAAGAAGGTGATTGCTATCCCTGGGTAGCGCAAAATGCTCTTACAGAGGGCGAGGGTATGGATGTGGCTAGCCTGCGCGCCCTGCAGAAGAAGGGGTTTTTGGAGAAAACCATGCGCATGGAATCCGAAGCCCATTGGCCCAATACAGAAGCTGATTTGGCGGAGCTATCTGAGGCGCAAGCCAAGGCTTTGGCAGAAATTCGGGGAGGCATGGAGGAAGGCAAGCCCATCTTATTGCGCGGAATGACGGGAAGTGGTAAAACGGAACTCTATGTTCATTTAGCCGCACAAGCCATGGATTTGGGCCAGCACACGGTACTCCTCGTGCCTGAAATCGCCCTAACTGCTCAGTTATATCGCCGTTTGGATCGATCACTAGGCCAGGGTCGCTTACTTGTCTACCACAGTCAAGTATCGGATGGTCAGCGAAGAGATGTATGGGAATCCATGCTCCGACCAGACAGTGCGCCACGATTGATTTTAGCGGCTCGATCTGGGCTCTTTTTGCCTATGGAACGGGTTGGATGCATCATCGTCGATGAAGAGCACGAAACAAGCTATAAGCAGCAGGATCCTGCTCCTAGGTATCACGGTCGGGATGTATCCGTTTGGCTCGCTCATCAAATTGGCGCTGCCCTGGTTTTGGGCTCGGCCACGCCTAGTCTGGAGTCCTATTTCAATGCGACCCAAGGCAAGTACCAAGAAGTCGTATTGAATCAACGCTTCGGCCTGGCTCAGGCTCCAAAGATTGAAATGATCTCGCTGCTAAAGTATCAAGCTTTGCAGCAAATGGAGGGCCCCTTTACGCGCCCAGCATTGGAGGCTATTGCCCTCGCAGTATCCGAGAATAAACAAGCTTTGGTTTTCCAGAACCGTCGGGGATACTCCCCCTTTTTGACATGTATGGCCTGTGGTTGGACAGAGCCCTGTACCGACTGCGATGTTGCGGTTACCTACCATAAAACGTCCAAGAGTCTTCATTGCCATTATTGTGGACAGTCACGGGAACCCTCTGCCAACTGTCCTTCTTGCAGTAAATCAGCGTGGCAATGGCGTGGATTGGGTACGGAACGGGTGGAGGAGCATGTCGAAGAGTTGTTTCCAGAAGCTCGAATTCTGCGGATTGATTCGGATAGCACAAGAAAAAAAGCTGCGATGAGCCAATTTGTTGATTGGCTCGAGCACGGGGAGGTGGATATCGTAGTTGGTACCCAAATGATTGGAAAAGGGCTCGATCTGAGCGGATTGGATGTCGCGGTTATCTTGAACGCCGATAATGCATTGCAATTGCCCGATTTTCGAGCGCATGAGCGCGCATTTCAGTTATTTACCCAAGTCGCAGGCCGGACAGGCCGCCGTGACCTCCCAGGGAACGTCTATATCCAAACGGCAACCCCAGAGCATCCCATTCTGCTTGCCGTCCAGCTAGGTGAGTATGTACCGATGGCAGAAGCCCTAATGGCTGACAGGAAAATGCATCATTATCCACCCTATGTTCGCATGTTACGGGTTGAAGTGCGGCATCGGCTTGAATATGTGGCGCAGCAAGCGGCACATTTTTTGGCAGGACAGCTCAATTCAGCTTTGGGCGGAGGTGTTCTAGGGCCCGATGCGCCGAATGTCTCAAGAATAAAAAATGTGTACTTACAGCATTTGTGGCTGAAGTTGCCTGCGGACCGAAGTCTTACGGTGACTAAAAAGCGACTTCGCCAAACCATCGATCAACTGTCGTTTCATCCGGATTTTAGAGCGGTAAAAGTGGTTCTGGATGTGGATCCAGCTTAGAGAGGACTTACCCAGGTTTTAGGAAAGCTCGTTTTAGCCTCTTTCAAACCTTCGGAAGGGTAGTATGGATAGGCACTAGCGATGCGATACATCCCACTATGAGTCCAAAGCGCGGCCTGCGGAAAGCGCTCCTTCACCAGAGTCAAGTAGGCCTCTGCATTTGCTAAATCACCAAAGCTTCCGAAAATTAGAGCGTAGCGCATGGCACTGGAGAAGGGAGTCTTACTTGCAATGTCTCTATTGCTTGATGTTGTATTAGCCGGACCCTTAGTTGGCTCTATGGCCGTGGAGGAATTTTGTTTAGGTTCAGTAGCTACCGAGATGGATGACTTGTCTTCCTTGGCTTTCGTGCTCCGGGCTGCCGCGGTATCTGAAATAGTTGTTTCAGCCCGCGGAATGACCAGTGCTTTGGGTGCTTCGCTTTGGACTTGGGCAAATGATTCGATCGCTGGAGATTGATTTACGAGGTCGGGTGCTTCGCTTTGGACTTGGGCTCCTTTTTCTTCCTCGGGCACATATTCCGTTTGAATTTCGTCGAAGGCTATATCTGATTCTTCGCTTATCGCTAGTGTAGTAGTTGAATTTAGAATCAAATTGGAGCCCACTGAATCCTCACGGGGAGTTATGAGCATAGATTGATTCATGGCCATCACACTGTCCTGATGGGCAATAATCTGGTGCGTGCCACTGATAGAAATGTGACGTTCCCCTTGCTCTGCTATTGCGCTGTCTTGAGAGTTGTCGTTAGTATATATGATGCTATCCTTAAAGGCCATAGCTTCCTCGGGAGGGTTTAGCTCAAGCCAAGTGGCGATCTGCTGCAATTCTAAACTTTCGTCGAGCAGAGCTTCGAGACGTTTCCATTGTTGAAATTGAGAAGCAGAATCTCCATACACCCGAAAATGAACTCGGAAACTTTCTGGTTGCGGGTAGGTGACCGATCCGAACCCGGCCATATTCGCTTTTTCTCGACCAAGAAGAACCTCCCCCCACGTCCCGTAGGAGCGTGAGTGGATGAGTTCTCCAGTTGGAATTTGAGCCACAATGCTGTCAGATAGATGGACCGCAGCTGCTAAGGCAATGGCTATAAGCATCTGGACACTTTAGCTTTTAATGAGCGAGCTAAGTTTCCCGATACGCAGAATTTTATCAGATTGCTCGGCCGAAGGATTGCCATCGAACCAGTCGTTCAGGAAGCTATCCACCTTGTCTGGGTTTTCGCAGACTTTTTTTGCCCGTCGCAACATTCTGGAGTAGCGCTCTACTTTTTCGCGATCAGGCTCCGAAAAGAAGGAACGAACGACCTTAGTTTCACCATCCAAAATGATGTAGAAAGGGATATCGCCATCGTACGTCAAATTAGTAGGGTCCTCGCTCGTGTAGTAGGCCATGGGCACGGGGCTTTGAGTACTACTGTGGACACGCATGTTCCGACGGGAATGGTAGGATACGATGATGCAGTTGTCTTCTATATTTTGATACAGCTCATAGGGATCCTGTTTAAGGATCGATTTGACCTCAGAATATTCCATACCAGGGCGCAGATAAAATGCATCTTGAAGACGGATGTAATTCATCGACACATCTTTCATCATTTGATCTGCTTGAACAACTGGGGCGGGCATTGAGCATGCACTTAGTAAAATGCCTGCACAAAGGGGAAGGAAGACCTTTTTCATTTTTGAGTAGCATTAAGGTTTAACTCAATTTCTGTGAGATCAATAGAAACATTTGACTCTTCAAGAAGCTTGCACCACGTGCACTCTTCTTCGGGAATGGCTTCGGGTTTTGGCTTACAATTTTCAATGAAGCCAGCGGGCACCTTACGGATCAATGGAGGATAGGTTTCTACCCAATGCTTGATGATGTCGCAGCGACCATCCAAAATCCAATAATCCCATAGTTCTTGGCTCGGAAGGCATGGCGGGCACATTGCTTTTTCAGCACTTGTGGTGTAGGACGCCTGAATGTATCCACACTCGCAGAATTCACAACTGCCATCATCGACCGTCGCATCCGGATTATAGGTAAGTGAACTCACGTCCATGCAGCCCTCAATAGGGTCTACAACGACCGGTGGAGGAGGAGGCATGATGGGCAAATTAGGATTGCATTGCTCGCCCAAGAACTCATTGTAGCTTAAAAGACCGTAGCCTTCCTGTTCTACACTTTCGGAAACGACAGCTTCTAAACCGCCATTTCTGTAGTAGATCGCCATGTTGGACATGTCGTCATAGAAAGGGTCGCCAAAATCTAGCTGCTCTGAGGTTCCCCGAGCTGGTGTACGTGATTCGTATGTTCGCTTTGTTTTGGCATACTTCACAATGTGAATTTCACAATGATTTTGCTCATTGTATAGGACCTCATAAGGATAGACCCCAATGGCTTCAAAGACCTCTTCTTTGGTCATACCTTTTTTAAGTTCCATCAGCCGGTCTACAGTCGTAAACTCGGGTTCCACGCGTTCAAACGTTTGAATGATTGGCGCGGGAACGGTGCAGCTCATGATGAGGCTAGCAAGAAGCATAGCCGAAAACATTTTTCGCATAATTCCTTGAATTTCTATTGATTGTGAATCTAAGGAATTCTTTTTAAAGAGGCAAAGGCGATCGCTGCCTGTGGAGCAAAAGCATAGATTATTCGCCTAAAACAACCTCAGTGGTTTCTTCGCCGTAAATCCGGACGTAGCGACTCACGTCACCGCTGCCTGATTTTAAGCGGCCCTTAGCGCCTCGGTACATACCAGATGAATTGAATTCCATCACCGCATGGCCTTGGGCATCGATAGCTATTAAACCACCTTGGCCTTCCTCCGCATTGAGCACCTCAAATAAAATGTGATGTGCCGCATCCGCTAGGCTCAAACCGCCAAACTGCATCCGCGCATTTACTTGGTAAGCAACCGCCTCGCGAATGAAGTATTCCCCATGGCCGGTGCACGAAACAGCAGCTCCTTGATCATCCGCATAGGTGCCTGCGCCTAGGACAGGAACATCTCCAACGCGCCCCCATTGCTTACCCATCATTCCTCCCGTCGAAGTCCCGGCAGCGAGATGGCCTTCGCGGTCTCGCAGCACCACACCGACCGTTCCACGCTTATGCTGTTCGGCCCAACGCGCATATTGAGCGTGTCGTCGATGCGTCAAGAAGGTGTCGTTGTCGACCAAGGTCATGCCGCGTTGCTGTGCAAAGGTTTCCGCACCCTCGCCGATCATAAAGACGTGTTCGCTATGCGACATGACTTCTCGAGCGAGCGCTGCGGGGTGTAGAATATGCCTTAGCCCGGCTACCGCTCCGGCCTGTTTAGTCTCCCCATCCATTAGGGATGCATCCAATTCGGCCACGCCTTCGGCGTTGACTACGGCGCCAATTCCCGCATTAAAAAGGCTATCTGACTCTAAGATTCCGAGTACACGGACTACGACATCCATTCTATTTTCTCCACGTTCTAGAGCCGCATATCCCGAGTCCAACACGCGCTCCAATGAGGAGCGAACGAGGGCTTCCATTTCTGGGCTCATGTTTTCCCGTGTGATTACCCCAGCGCCACCGTGAATCACAATGGCAGCCCCTTCAAATTCAAAATCAGGGGCGTGCGCCGGCTGCCTTTGATACCAAGAATAAGAGGCGATGGCAAGGACAATGATGGCTGTGGCCCACCAGGGGAGTCGTCGTTTCATCCTCCTAAAATACAGGACTTTGACGCTTCGAATGCGTTGAACCCAATGCAGTGTCTATGTTTGACTTTCAAGCGCTTCCCAAAGGGCATCTTTCGGGAGGGGCGCCAATACGGTGATGCGTTCTTGGCTAACAGGATGGGTAAACGCGATTTGACGGGCATGCAGATGGATACCACCCCCGGGGTTGGAACGCTTCGAGCCGTATTTCAGATCCCCTTTGATGGGGTGTCCTATCGCTTGCATTTGAACGCGAATTTGATGATGACGTCCGGTTTCCAAATCTATTTCCACCAGGGTATAGCGATCTCCCGTTTGACGGACTTTGTAGCGGAGGATCGCTTCTTGGGCTTCCGGACGTTGA
Source organism: Schleiferiaceae bacterium (assembly GCA_029254375.1). Taxonomy (GTDB): domain Bacteria; phylum Bacteroidota; class Bacteroidia; order Flavobacteriales; family Schleiferiaceae; genus TMED14. Next base: position 70,505 of record JAQWXR010000030.1, read on the forward strand.
GATATAAAACTCTTTTTAGTCTTCCCATCACGCAGGATATGATGCACAAGTCGTCCTTGGACAGGGTCGACCACTCCCTCTACGATAGCCCAGTAGGTTTTTTCGATGTCGCGTCCTGAAAAAACAGCATTCATTCTACTGAGCGCTTTAGATGTTTTAGAGAGTACCACAATTCCAGAGGTGGGTCTGTCCAGGCGATGGGGCAGCCCTATGAAGGCTTTCCCTGGCTTATTGAAACGCTTCGCTACATCTTCTTCTGCCCAATCCTTGAGGCATCGATCACCCGTTATGTCTCCTTGGACTAGCATTCCTGCCGGTTTGCTGACAATGAGTAGATGGTTGTCTTCCCAGAGAATTTGCGGGTCCTGCACCTTAATAGCTTTCAGCTTCATTCGGGAAATCGCGCGACTTAACATCGCCGACATACTGCTCGATGGCAGACGGGATTTGAGTCCCAAGATCCAGGTAGCGTCGAAGAAAGCGGGGGCTAAAATCGGTATTCATTCCCAGCATGTCATGTAAAACCAGCACTTGCCCATCTACATCCCCACCTGCTCCAATTCCAATGGTTGGAATCTTGATGGATTCGCTAACCTTTTTTGCTAATTGGGCAGGGATTTTCTCGAGAACTATAGCAAAACAACCGGCGTTTTCTAACATTTGGGCATCGGCAAGTAACTGCTCAGCTTCTGCCTCTATCTTGGCGCGAACTGCATACGTTCCGAACTTGTATATGCTCTGAGGCGTGAGCCCAAGGTGGCCCATGACTGGAATACCAGAGCCTACGATGCGCTCGATTGTTGAAGCGACTTCTTTTCCTCCCTCTAATTTAACGGCGTGACCGCCGGATTCTTTCATAATACGAATGGCTGACGAGAGGGCCTCTTTTGCATTTCCTTGGTAGGATCCAAAAGGCAAATCCACGACGACCAAGGCACGATCCACTGCCCGAATCACACTCGAGGCGTGGTAGATCATATGATCCAAGGTAATGGGAAGGGTTGTTTCGTGACCCGCCATGACATTGGATGCGGAGTCGCCGACTAGAATGACATCAATGCCTGCTTTATCCACTAATTTGGCCAGACTATAATCGTAGGCTGTGAGCATCGCGATACGCTCGCCTCGCTGCTTCATCTCAAATAGGGAGTTGGTTGTGACCTTCTTATAGTCCTTTTTTGCCGTTGACATACTCTGGTATTTTGTTCAAAAGTACAACGCAGTTCCGTGGTATCTTTGAAGACTATGATGGGAAAGAACCTTTGTATCGCAGTGTTAGCCATGCTCAGTATGGCGGGCTGTGACAATACCTTGGATGTTACGGCGCCATTCGAAAATGTGCCGATAGTCTATGCGACACTCAATCCAGACTCGGATACGCAGTATGTCCGTATTGGCCGTGCCTATCTGGGCCAAGATGGGCCAAATGGTGGGCTGTCTCATCCAGATAGCCTGTATTATCCCACACTGGTGGCGAGCATTCAGGCATTCCAGGAAAATGGCCAGTTTGTATGGGAAAAGCCCTTAGAGCTAAGCTTCGACACCCCAAAAGATTCTGGACTTTTCACGAGTCAAGGCCATCGTCTGTATCGTTTAATCCTTCCTGGATTCACTGCGAATAGCAGTCGATTGGATTGGGAATACAAGTTGATACTCAAGAAGGACTCGGCGAGTTCCACCTTTGCTATGGCGACGACTCCATTGGTAAATTCTCAGTCCTTCACTCTGAAGAAACCGACCCCAATTGGGATTCAGAGATTGAATCTCACCTCTATCAAAGGGCAAGAAATAGAATGGAATCAGGCCAGAAACGCTCGGGCCTACCAAGGCTATATAGATTTCTTATACATGGAAATGCCGGAGCATCAGCAGTCTGACTCGACGCGCCATAGCGTGCGCTATTATTTGCCATACCAACTGGGGAGTACCTTGAATGGTGGGGCGACAGCGAAGACCACCTTGACCTATCAAGAGTATTTCCAATTTTTGGCAGGGTCAATTCCTGTTCATGCCGGTCATATCCGTTTTTTCCGTGGCTTCACCCTGTATTTGAAGGCGGGAACGGATGATTTGGCGACCTATATTTCGGTGACACAACCTTCGAATACCATTCTTCAGGACCCCCCATTCTTCACCAATGTGCAAGGTGGTGCGGGCATTTTTGCGAGCTCAGCCGCATTGTTTCGCCCTAATTTGGGACTGGCAGATCGTTCACATGACAGCCTAGTTTTTGGCAAAGTGACATGTGATTTGCGCTTTGCTAAGGCCACTTTCCTGGATACTTTGACATGTAACTGACATTTTGTCTCACTTGAGGCTTTGGTACGGGGTTTGACCTTTGGAAGTCAAATTCAAAACAACTCAAGTATTCAAAATGGGTAAAATTATAGGTATTGACTTAGGCACCACCAATTCGTGTGTGTCCGTCATGGAAGGCAATGAAGCGGTGGTCATCCCCAACGCCGAAGGCAAGCGTACCACCCCATCCGTTATCGGATTTGTGGAAGGTGGCGAACGCAAAGTAGGAGATCCTGCAAAGCGTCAGTCGATCACCAACCCTAAGAAGACGATCTTCTCCGTGAAGCGCTTCATGGGCGAATCGTTCAGCAATGTGGCTAAAGAAGTGGGCCGTGTTCCCTACGATGTGGTCAAAGGTGATAATGATACACCACGCGTTCAAATTGATGACCGTCAGTACACGCCTCAAGAACTTTCTGCCATGATTCTTCAGAAAATGAAGAAGACGGCGGAGGATTACCTCGGAACAGATGTGACGGAGGCCGTCATTACGGTACCTGCTTACTTCAATGACGCTCAGCGTCAGGCAACGAAGGAAGCCGGTGAGATTGCAGGTCTCACGGTACGTCGCATCATCAACGAGCCTACCGCAGCGGCTCTAGCCTATGGCATTGACAAGCAAAACCGCGACATGAAAATTGTAGTGTTTGATTGTGGTGGAGGTACACATGACGTGTCGATTCTTGAATTAGGTGATGGTGTTTTTGAAGTAAAATCTACGGATGGAGACACGCATTTGGGTGGTGACGATTTTGACGATCGCATTATCAACTGGCTCGCGGAAGAATTCGAAAAGGAAGAAGGCATCGACTTGCGCAAAGACGCCATGGCACTTCAACGCTTGAAGGAAGCGGCCGAAAAGGCAAAAATCGAACTTTCGAGCACAACGAGCACCGAAATCAATCTACCGTATGTAACAGCCACGGCGAGCGGCCCCAAGCACATTGTAAAGACGATGAGTCGTGCTGATTTTGAGCGCTTAGTTGCAGATCTTATTGAGCGCACCATCGCTCCATGCAAATCGGCGCTGAAAAATGCCGGATTGTCCAATGCGGATATTGATGATGTGATTTTGGTAGGGGGGTCAACTCGGATTCCGGCCATCCAGGATGCGGTTAAGAAGTTCTTTGGAAAAGAGCCGAACAAGGGAGTGAATCCTGACGAGGTCGTAGCCGTTGGTGCAGCGATCCAAGGCGGCGTTTTGGCCGGTGACGTGAAAGATGTACTTCTTCTAGATGTCACCCCTTTGTCCCTCGGTATCGAAACGATGGGCAGCGTGATGACCAAGTTGATTGAGGCCAATACGACGATTCCTACCAAGAAATCAGAGACGTTCTCGACGGCGAGCGACAATCAGCCTAGCGTGGAGATTCACATTTTACAAGGTGAGCGTCCCATGGCCAAGGATAACAAGACGATTGGCCGTTTCCACCTCGATGGAATTCCCCCCGCTCCGCGTGGCGTCCCCCAGGTGGAAGTCACGTTTGACATTGATGCTAATGGCATCTTGAATGTAAGCGCTAAGGACAAGGCTACCGGTAAGGAGCAAAAGATCCGCATCGAGGCTTCTTCGGGCTTGAGCCAAGAGGAAATCGAAAAGATGAAGAAGGAAGCTGAGGCGAATGCGGATTCAGATAAGGC
>JAQWXR010000039.1 GCA_029254375.1 Schleiferiaceae bacterium
TTGTTCGGTGCGCCCGCGGCAATCCATTTTTCGAGTTGTTGAATCTGACAGTCCGTCAAGCCGTTACCACTTGGAGGCATGGCCACGTAGCCGGATTGGTGCTTCACAGCGCCCATTAAGCGGTTATTCGTAGTGGCAGCAACGACCCCAGCATATTGATCCAATACCACATATGCCGGGGCGCTAGAGGCGTTATGGCAGCCGACACAAAATGTCTGCATCATGGGTTGAATGGTGCCGCTAAACGTATAGGCGGTGGTGTCGCAGCCTGATTCGCAGGAATTGTTTTGCGCGCCTTGCTGGATCCATGTTTTGATAAGCTGGATTTGCGCCGCTGTCAAACTTGCCGGGGGCGGAGGCATGATTTTATTCGGATTAGTCTCCACAAGCGCCTTGTATAAGTCACTGTTGTTCGGCTCGCCTACTTTAATGTCTCCCGTCTGCATGATTTTCGCATAACTCGTAAGAACGACGCCATCCTGTGCAGAAGCAGCATCATGACAGCCCGACATGGCGCAACTGGAGACAATTAAGGGCAAAACATCCTGCTGGAAATACACCGTATCTGGATCGCAAATGAGACTCCCGACGGCCGTAGTATCAATCGGGTTGGGATCACGAGGAAGAGGGTCATGAGTGCAACTGGAAAAGAACAATCCAAAAATGACAATCAAAACTGTAAATGAAGGGATGGTTCGCATGGGATGTATTTTGAAATTAATTATCAAAAATGGAGCCGTAAATGGCCCTGAGTACTACTCCAACTACAAATTAATGGATTTGGATTCTAGCATCTCAATATGCTCCAAAAGGCCATCAACAGCGTCATTGGGCACCGAAAATGACAAGGTGTAGTGTTCAATTTTCCACGAATTAGCCGCATGGTCAAAGGTTAGGATGGCAGTGCCGCGGCAGCGTCCCATATGCTCGGAATCCAGCTTTTCGTCGAGCCAAGCCACCTCGCCTTGGGAACGAATATGCCGTTCGCCCACAACGGGGACAAAGGTCCACGCCGAAGCCCGTTGGAAGTACATACGACTCCATTTTTTGAATTCACTCGTTGTCCAACGTTCAGTCTCATCCGTTCCAATGAAAATACTCGAATCGCTCGCCATCGAACCGAAGTAGGTGCCAGAGTCAGCCATACTGGCGGCCTGGTGCCACGCATCCATGATTTGATCGATTGCTTCAGGGTTTGGGTCTGAGTTTTTGCCTTGCGGAAGGTCTTCGGTGGGCTGACAAGCTAGTAGAAGCCCAAGGCTCCCTAGCCACAAAAGCCTTAGATATTTCTGATTCATTATCCTAAGGTAAGAACTACTTTTGCAGCCTAGATTGGCCCCGTAGTACAATGGATAGTATGTGGGTTTCCGGAGCCTAAGATGCAGGTTCGATTCCTGCCGGGGCCACCATGTAGACATGAGATCGTCGCTCTGGAATGACCACCCCGCAAGGAAACTTGCCGGGGTGGCTTTGTTTTAGGGCAGTTGCCCCCTCTGCGTGAAGTAATTTAGCCCCTTCGTTCTATTACAATAGCTAGAAAATGACACTTTTATATATCGGCCCCGGTATGGGCATTGGTTCACTCCTTTTAGTGGGACTCATCGTTGGAATTGTCCTACTGGCCATCGGGTACATTCTGTGGTCTAAAATCAAACGGCTCTTTAAGTAATCGAAATGATTTGGAGCCTATGCATTCTAGCGGCCGGAGCGTTTATGGCCGCAGCCATCCTTCGTTGGCGCGGCACTGTGTTTATTGCGCTCGCTAGGCATGCGGTAGCGACCGTGGATGCCCTGATGTCTCCCGCCGAGGAAGAAGTGAAGCTCCCACTCGTAGAACAACAAACCGTCCGCCTCATTGGCTCTCTGGTTCTTGGATTTTTTTGGATTATTCTTTCTGCCGTGCTGTTCTGGTTGAGCTCTTGTGCCGCGGTTACCTTCGACCTCCATCCGTGGACCTGGATGGACTGGGCGGTTGTGTCCATCGGGGCTAGCCTCCCATTTTTTTTGTCAGCAAAGAGCCAAGCCCCATACTCCGCCCTCCAACAGCTTTTCCACCATCTGATTTTGGATGCTCCCCACGTGGGTCATTGGTTATTCAAGCGTGAAGTCAAACGGGTTTTAAGAGGCAATCCTCCTTCCGGAAGGCCTTTTGTGATCGTTACTGGATTAGCCCGGGCAGGGACGACCTCCTTACTGAATCTTTTACATGAAACAGGGGTCTTTGCTTCGCTCAACTATCGACACATGCCTCTTCTAATGGCGCCGGGCACATGGGTAGGTTGGAATAAGCCAAAGCAAAGCCAGTCCATCGAACGCAGTCACGGGGATGGCATTCAGTTGAATTTGGAGTCCAATGAAGCCCTCGAAGAGTATTTTTTCTCCACCTATGATGACTATGTTGAGCAGGAGCATGTCAGTGAATATTCGCTTTCGGTGGCGCGCGCAGAAGAATATGCTCAATACCAAGATTTGGTTACTGCTCAGCATGGCGGCGGGCTTTATTTGGCTAAGAATAACAATGCGATTTTGCGCTACGCCTCGTTGGCAAAGCACTTTCCGTCTATGCGGACCGTGGTTCTTTTTCGGCAACCCATTTTTCATGCGGCTAGTCTGATGGAGATGCATGTTCATTTCTCCGCGGAGCAGGAAAAGGACCCTTTCTTTCTGACCTACATGAATTGGTTGGGTCACTATGAATTTGGTCAAAATTGCAAGGCTTTTTCATTTGCGGATGGGAGCGGAATGCCGGACAAATCGCCTGTCACGTTGGACGATTGGCTCGAACGCTGGATCGCCTATTATGAGCGTGTCCTGGCGATCAAAGACGATCAAATGCTCCTGCTCTCATACGACAGCTACTGTTATCAACCGTGCCAGGCTGTGAACGTTTTGCTCAAGGCTGTGGGGCTGCCTAGCACAGACATAGCAGCCGACGCGCACCAAAACGAACGCCCCGAACCGGAAGGCGCCTCCGAGGAAGTTCTCCGCCGCGCCCTCGCTCTTTATGACCGCTTACTCATTCACGAAATGCCCCTTGGGGCTTGACCGTATTTTAGCCCTATGCCGCATGCTCCGATCTTTATTTTAGGAAGTCACAAGTCAGGCACAAGTTTGCTTCGCTCATTGTTAGATGGCCATCCAGATTTATTTGTGATTCCGTTTGAGACGCATTTTATGGCTTTACTGGGGAGATGGATCACGTATTCGTACCGAAAGCAAGCGCCCGTTGAAGATGCCAATTTCCTAGAGGGATTAGTCGAAATTTTGGAGTCGTATGCCCGTTCAATGGATCGCCAAGCGGATGTGGTCTTAGGGGATAAACTAGACATGGAAGCGGTTCGAGCTTTTGTCGGCGAAATGGATGAAGCAGATGATCCAATTCAGGCTCTTGCGGTGCTCAAAGAACTTTTACCTCAAGTGGTCGACGGATTGGAGACTGCTCGCGGAAAACGTGCGGTAGAAAAATCGGTTGAACATCTAGAGGTCGCATTAGAATTGGCCCAAGCTTTCCCTAAAGCGCAGTTCATTCATATTGTCCGGAACCCTTATGCCAACATGGTGGCGCTGCGGAAGTTCAAAGCCAAAGACCAAGGCTATCCATTGATAAATAAGGTGTATAAGTCGCTTGAATCCGGATACTATTGGCTCCAAACCAACCAGAAGCTGATTCCGAATTACAAGGTGATTCGCTATGAAGATTTGGCCCAACATCCAGAAGTAGAAATGAAGGCTGTAGCGGAATTTCTAAAGATTTCCTACGATGAAAGCCTCCTAGAGCCTACACTCCTCGGGGATCCTTGGGGCGGCAACAGTGCCTATGGAAGGTTCAAGGCGATTTCGGCGGAGCATCTGGATCGCTGGAAGGATGAAATCACGCCGTTGGAATCCAATTTGGTCACCCAATATTTCGGGCACGTACTGGTCGAACATGGATATGAAAAATTACCCATGGCCTCACGAACTTGGAAACGGGCAAAAGGGGAAGGGCTTAAGCGGTATTTCTATAACCGCTTTTATCCATTGTACCTCAAATAACGAAGTAGAGTGTAGGGATTTTAGCTAGGGAAGGGGAAGAATGCTTCCCAATTCAAGGCTTAGACGCTGAGTCAGATTCCAAAGAGGATACCTTGGCAGTCAAGACATCATTTTCTTTTTTAGCACTCGCTAGATCTGCTTGTAAACTTAGATTTACCTCTTGGAGCTCATCCGCACGACGGCGCTCTTTCTTGGCTTGCATCTCAAACTTTTCAGATTCCTTTTCGGCGGAATAGATCTCTTTTTGGTCTTTGGATTGGACCAAAAAACTATAGACGGCATACAGCGCGATTCCGATGATGGCTGCGATGCGCAGGCTGCTATTGTAGTCTTTCAGCGGAGCAATAAAGTATGAAGCGGCCAAGGCTAGCAGCACAGCACTCCCAAAACCCAATAAGATGCGTTCAATCGTATTCGTGTTCATATCCTAAAGTAATTACTTCGTTGAAGGTAGTAAAATTGTCGTCGCGGTCTTTGTAGATTACTCCCCATTAAAAACGCTATTCCTATGCGCAACGTACAAAAATGGTCCTGGGTGGTCGCCGTCGCGGGATTTCTATTTGGATTCGACACAGTCGTTATTTCTGGGGCCAATGAGCCCATTCGTGAATTGTGGAATACGTCACCGTGGTTTCATGGAACCTTCATCATGTCCATGGCGCTTTGGGGAACCGTTTTGGGCTCCTTGTTTGGGGGTAAACCCTTGGATGCATGGGGCCGAAAACCTACTCTTTTCTGGATTGGTGTGCTGTATACGATTTCGGCGGTAGGATCGGCCATGGCCTGGGACCCATTTTCTTTTTCGTTTTTCCGTTTCCTTGGCGGCATAGGCGTGGGAGCTTCTTCGGTCGCGGCACCGGCTTACATCTCCGAAATCTCGGGTGCCAAGTCCCGGGGCCGGTTGGTCGCTTTGTATCAATTCAACATTGTTTTCGGAATCTTGATCGCCTTCTTATCCAACTATTTCTTGGCGGGAGTTGGAGGTGGATTAGATTGGCGCCTCATGCTCGGTGTAGAGGCATTGCCGGCCATAATTTATACCATCATGGTGATGACCGTGCCAGAAAGTCCACGATGGTTGGCTGTCAAAAAAGGCGACAGCCAGGCGGCTAAAAAAGTGCTTCAAGATTTGTTCGAAACCAAAGAAGAGGCGGATTATACTCTAAAAGCTATTCAAGCGGACGCAGCAGCTACGGCATCTAAACCTCCGGTGCCTCTCTTTTCGCGCAAATTTCGCTTTCCATTGATGTTGGCTTTTTTGTTGGCCATGTTCAATCAGCTATCCGGGATAAATTTCATATTGTATTACGCGCCGTCCATTCTTGAAAATGCGGGCTTTGCAGGAAAGGATTCCTTGCTGTCAAGCGTTTCCTTGGGAGGAATCAACCTGCTCTTCACTTTCGTGGGGCTGTACTTTATTGATCGTTTGGGCCGAAAGCAACTCATGTACATTGGATCATTGGGCTATGTCTTTTCTCTGAGCATGGTGGCCTTTGCATTCTATAGCCATGCGGCACCACTATTTACCTTGACCTTTATTTTGCTCTTCATCGCTTCCCATGCCATGGGCCAAGGCGCAGTAATTTGGGTCTTTATCTCTGAGATCTTTCCGAATTCGGTCCGCGGTTCGGGACAATCTTGGGGTACAGGTACCCATTGGGTCTTTGCTGCGATGATCACCTTATTAGGTCCTGTGATGCAAGATGCTTTCCCGGAAGGCTGGCCCATTTTTGCCTTCTTTGCTCTGTGTATGGTTTTCCAATTAGCATTCACCCATTGGATTATGCCCGAAACCAAGGGCAAAAGCCTTGAGGAACTCCAGACTGAATTAGAACGATGATTCGATTTTTTTGTTTCGGGGAAGAGCTATTTGATGGCCTGCCGAGTGGGCCGATTGTCGGTGGCGCGCCGTTGAATGTGGGGCTTCATCTGCATGAATGACACCATGATGTTCCCATAGTATCCTTAGAGAAGGTCTTAGACTTGCTTTAATCCTCTATTTGGGCGTCCTCGATGACTTCGGCCTCGCCGAGGTCTTCATCCTGTTGGATCGGTCCGAAGTGCTGGCTCAAGCCTCCTAGTTTTTTGCGCAGGAAGCGGCTGAAGGCCCAAAATCCGACCAAAACCAACACATTGAATCCTGCATAAACATACCATAGGGTCATGACCCAGGGCGACTGCGCACTCAAAACAAAAGCAATCACGCCCGCGATCGCCACTCGCAAAGCGGTGGTTCCGATTCGACGCGGCGTCACAAGGCGCGTTTGGCTTTTCAAATCCTGGAAGGGGGGAGGCATCATGGGGCAAAGGTAGGCCCCTGATGTTACCTCACCACCACCCGTTTCACGCCGAGGCTCGTGCCGCTGGTTCGATCGAAGAGTTCCACCAAGTACAAGCCGCTCGCAGAAGGCAATTCGGTCTGGAGTGCCGAGCCATCTACGGACCATTGCACAGGTAAATCTTGGCCCAGCATGTTCGTCACACGGAGCATCACGGATTTAACATCGACATCCGAAGGCAGCTTCAGATGAAGCGCCCCAGAAGTGGGATTGGGGTACAAGGCCCAGCCCAGGTCTGAAGATTCGTCCAAACCGATGCCGCGGATAGTAACCGTTTTACACACGGAGTCGCTGCCCAATGCGTTGGTCACGGCGAGGCAAACAGTATAGCTACCGTTTTGAGTGAAGGTGTAGCTAGGGTTTTGGACTACGGAACTGTCATTGTTGAAGCCAAAGTCCCAATGCCAAGAAGTGGGGGAATTTGTGCTGATATCCGTGAAAGAAATTGTCGGCATTTGGGTCGTATCCACCGTGAAATTGGCTGCCGGGAAGGGTGCATTAGAGACCAGTAAACCCATGCAGAAATCCTCGGTGTACATATCGCGGTAACGCGCCCATGTGTTGCCCAAAATCTCATAGGCTTGCTGAGAGGTAGGAGGCGTTAAGTCGCGACCAATAGTGACGCCCGATCCGCCCATATACCAAACCAGATAGTATCCGCCCGATGTCTTGTAGAACGGAGCATTAGGGAATAGAACGGTCGTGTAGGAGCCTACAAAAACATTGCTGGCCGAAACCACAACGGAGTCCAGCAAGGTTCCATGGGTGCCATTGGGGCCGTTGTCGTCGTAAAGCATAACGTAGCAATCCACAGGGGTGGCAGGCTGCGCAGTGACAAGGAATTGGCAGCCATTGATTTGGGCTGGATAGACCGGAGGTTCGATATATACTCCGATGCCACCGCCCCCGCCGTTCCAGCTAAGCCCGGTACCGTCGGGGATGCCGTCGCTGTAGTCCAAGCTGTACTGCGTTTGATTTGTGTTTATCGCCACGATCTTCTGTGATTTACGATTGTTTGCCGCTACCATGTCCCCGGTAATTCCAGAAACCCGCGAGCTGAGTTTAAAAATGGCTGGAAACTGTGCCATGAAGCCGTTGGAGAAGGTCAAGGTCGTGTCCTCTCCAGGCTGGAGTGATGGAACAGAGGCAGAGCCGTTCACAATAGGGGTAAGCACCGAATAAATGGTATCCGTTACCGTGAAGGCGGGAAGCGTTTGGTTGCCAAAGTTTTTGATATTGGCATCAAAACTCTGCATCGAATTCACTGGAATGAAATAGCCGCCATTTCGGTCGTTATTGTTCCAATTCACTCCTCCGTCCGTTACTGCATAGGTGACTACAGAAGGGTAGTAGTACTTAATGGCGAAGCTGTTTGCCGGGACCACATCGATGTAGTTTTGGAGGCCCAAAGCTCCGGTGTTGTTTTCGATTCCTGTCACGCAATCTATCCCCGCAGTTCCAGATGAGGATAAGCTTTGGTAGTTGAATTGGATATGCTTATCGGCTTTCGTCCAGATGAGTTGGAAAGTATTGCTACCGCTGTACCCAGGCGCCGTAACAGACCAATAAGGCACGTTAATGAAGCTGATGACCAGAGAATCTTGGTTGGCAAAATAGAAGCACTGGCCAGGATTGTTAGTGCCGGAGAAATTCAAATCGGCCATGTGCGGTGCCAGCCAGTCATTACCTCCAGCGGGTGAGGGAACTACGCTGGGGAAGGGGGAGGCCATATTGGCTCCATTGAAGCTGATGTAGCCGTTACTTCCGATCCAAATTTGTGAAACAGGATACCAGTAATATTGAAAACCTGCAGCGATGGGGAAGGGGCCCACCACATTGTCGTCGGCGAGACCCGTTACTTGGTCGCCCCGCGTGGTGATATCCACCCAATCATAGGACGGCGGATTGCTTGTATGGCTGCTGTTTTTCCATGTATAACCGTAGGCATCAGGACCACCTGAGGTTTGAGCGAAACCAGCAGGACTCATCCAAGCCAATAGGGCCATGTACAAAGTGAATTTCAAGATCTTCATTGCCAGGGTGTTTAGGTTGCTTCCAAGAAAGGTATGACAATTAATTTTCCAAAAGTGCAGGCCACTTTGCGGCTACTTTTGTGGCATGGCGATCAAACTCTCAATTTCACTTTGGATTCAAGGCTCTGTGCAAGAGGCTTTAGCGTATTACACCCGAATTTTTCCGGAGGCTAAAGTGGGCCAAAGCTCGGCTAGCGTGGGCACGTTCAGCTTTGGGGGAATGTCCGTTGTTCTGTTAGGAGATGGAATGGAACGCCCGACTATGGCGCTATCAACTGTGGTACAATGCGATACGAGTCAAGAGCTAAATCACATTTGGAATGGCTTTCTGGAAGAGGGGCAAGCGGCACAATGTGGCTGGATACAAGATAAATATGGTTTTAGTTGGCAGGTGGTGCCCAAGGCCTTAAACACCTGGTTAAGCCACCCTCAATTTGGTTCGGAAAACATGGAGCGCATGCGGTCTATGGTCAAGTTGGATGAGGCGCTTTTTCTTAAATAACATGCGTCAAGGCGGATTGTAGTACCTTTAACCATAAGTAATGAACCTTTTTGCAAGCCTTGTAAAGAGTGTTTAGACGGTATTTGATGATGCGAAAGCAGATAGCCCTTGTATTTTTTCTCCTCTCTTTTGCCGTTTTCGGGCAGAACGGACCCATTGACTTTGAGCCCAACGGCATTGGTCAATTGTGGAATTGGAAGGTCTTTCAAAATGGATCAAATCCCGTCATAGAATTTGTACCCAATCCCGATCCGGACCCGAATGGATATAATCCTAGTCCCACGGTCGCCAAGTTTACGGCTTTATCGCAAGGGGCTCCTTTTGCCGGCTGCGAAACACAACATGGCACGGATGTAGGCACGTTTACGATAGATAACAGCAATAAGATCATTCGGGTCATGGTGTACAAGAACACCATCAGTGATGTCGGTATCAAATTGGTGCGTTTTGACAATTGGTCGCTTGGGGAAATCAAGGTATCCAACACCAAAATCAATGAATGGGAGCAGTTGGAATTTGATTTTTCGGACCATTTTGGTTTGACCTACGATCAGCTGGTGTTCTTCCCGGATTTTCGCGGCCGAAGCCAAACGGAAATCATATACTTTGACAACATCTTCGGCGAGCAGTACACCCCCGTTCCCCCTGCGCCAGACGAGGCAACTTTGGAGCTACCCAACTTCTTTTCCCCGAATGGGGATGGTCGCAATGATGTCTATTTCCCGTTGATGGATTTTGCCGATTGGGCGAAATGGGAAGTCTTTACCCGAAATGGCCAGCGCGTCTTCTACGGTCAAACCATCGACGCCACATGGGACGGAACAGTCAATGGTCGCCCGGCGCCGGCGGGGGTTTACTTTGTTCGTGCCCGATGCGGAAACGCGGATACCAGTCCAGAGCCGGAAGCCGCTACTGCGGTGCATCTGCAGCG
>JAQWXR010000044.1 GCA_029254375.1 Schleiferiaceae bacterium
GCTCCATCCCCTCACCCATTCCGCACCTTCGTCACCAAAATGATGGTGGCGAGCACGAGAGTGATGGCATTCGCGGCCGTCATGGGCACATCGCCAAGGATTAGGCCGTAGACCAACCAGCAGGCAATACCTACGGTAAAAAGGATATACATCCACAAACTGATGGACGCAGTGTCGCGCGTCTGGATCACCTTTACCGCTTGTGGAACAAATGAAACCGTGGTAAGAATGGCTGCCAACCAGCCAACCCATTCCATGCTTAGCCGACTTTGACCAGTTCGACGTCAAAAATGAGCGTCGCATTGGGAGGAATTACCCCGCCGGCACCTTGAGCACCATAGCCCAAATGCGACGGAATCACCAGACGGGCTTTGCCCCCTTGGTTCATGAGCATGATACCTTCGTCCCAGCCCGCAATAACGCGGCCAGCACCGATAGGAATCGCAATGGGCTCTCCGCGTTGAACAGAACTGTCAAAAATGGAACCGTCGGTGAGCATGCCGGTATAGTGCACACTGACGTTTTGGCCAGCCTTGGGCTTAGGACCACTTCCCACCGCGTCCATGCGGTAATGCAAACCAGACTCCGTAGCCGTCATACCCTCTGTCAGTGAACTTATCGCCTCGGCTTGGGCAGCTTTGGACGCCTCTTCCTTCTTGCGAATCGACAGCATCCCAGCGTCAAATGCTGTTTGTGCATCAAACGCCTCGGCATCTGCGCCCACCGCAACAATTTCGAGCCGCTCTAAACGATCCCCCTGCTTCACCGTATCGACGACATCTTGGCCCTCAGTCACCTTGCCAAACACCGTGTGCTTGCCATCCAACCAGCCGGTTTCGACATGCGTAATAAAGAACTGAGAACCATTCGTGCCAGGTCCCGCATTCGCCATGGAGAGGACCCCTGGGCCATCATGGGTGAGACTAGAAACAATCTCATCAGGGAACTGATACCCTGGACCGCCTGTTCCGCGGCCTTCAGGGCAACCCCCTTGAATCATGAAGTCAGCAATCACGCGATGAAATTCTAAGCCATCATAGTAGGGCTCCCCTTCCGCTTTGGCTTTGTTCGGCATGCTACCTTGGGCCAAGCCCACAAAATTGCCCACAGTCATGGGGGTTTCGCGGTAATGAAGTGCGACTGTAATGAGTCCTTTGTTCGTGTGAAACTTTGCGTATAAACCGTCTTGCATCAATTCTATCGTGTTGAAAATGAATTAGTTTTTCGTGATGTCTTCGACCCAAATATCAAATACTAGGGTGCTTCCGGGAGGAATGATTTCGCCGGCACCACGATCTCCATAACCCAAAGCGGCAGGGATGATGAGCTTCGCTTGGGCACCCTTCTTTAGGCCAACTAAACCACGCTTCCACCCTTCGATCACTCTGCCTTGAGGCCCTGCGACCACGGGGAAAGGACCATAAGGCTCACGTTGGGGAGTGTAGTTTCCAAAAAGCACAGCCACTTCTTTGACCGAGCTATCAAAAGGCTTTCCGGTAGATAAGTACCCCGCATAGTGAACTAAGGCTTGGTCGCCCTCTCGTATGCCTTCACCTTCACCTTCGTTGCTCATCAAAATTTTAAGACCATCGCCCAAATCTGTGGCCTTCTGACTCCACTTGCTGAATAAAGGGTCAAATATATCGCTGTTAACATAGCCACCTTCGCCATCAATCCATGTGTATTGAGCCGCACGCTCTGCACCTACTTTTGACGCTTCTTCTTTTGCCCGACTAGAGGCGTCGGCAATCTCTTGCTTCTTCATTAGATAGGTCGCGGGCGCATCAAATTTCTTTGCTTCCTTTCCCACGCGGTAGATTTTAACGTTCATCGTGATGGCCTCTTTCGGCATATTGTTCTGTGGATTCGTTGCCACGCGAGCCATTTCGGCAACTTTATCACCGCCCATGATGACATGACCAAAAATTGAATGGCGATCATCCAACCAAGGAGTGGCTACTTCGGTAATAAAAAACTGGGAGCCATTCGTCGCGGGACCACTGTTGGCCATGGACAAAATACCAGGTCCCGTGTGGCGCAAGTCCGGATGAAACTCGTCAGGGAAAGAATATCCAGGATCTCCTTCGCCCGTTCCCTTGGGATCGCCCCCTTGGCACATGAACTGAGGAATCACTCGGTGAAAAGTCAAGCCGTCATAGAAAGGCTCTCCGCGCTTGATCTTGGTTTCCGGATGATTGCCCTCCGCCAAAGCCACAAAATTGGCAACGGTCATGGGAGCTTTCTCCATCTCGAGTTGAATCAAGACATCCCCTGCCGTGGTTTGGAACAAGGCGTAGAGTCCGTCTTCCACTTTGGCGTTTTCGCCATTAACTTTAATACCTGGGGTTGCGCCACATGCGACGACTAGAAGGGCGCCGAGCGCCAGAGCTGCAAAACGTTTCATTACAATGAGGTTGTTTATTGAAGAATGCGAAGGTAATACACCAAGGGTGTGAGCGGAGGAATATCCGCCAAATCTCCTGCTAATCCATGGGCCAAGTGAGCAGGAACCACACAAATCAGGCTATCACCGACATGCGAACGAATCAAAGCCTCTTGTAGGCCCCAAATCGCTTCTTGGTCGCGGAGTACGGAAACACTTTGACTGAAGCGCTTGGCATATTCCTGGCCATGTAAGCCATAAATGTGCATCCGAAGCTCCACGCGCTGGGCCGTATCAATCTGGGCCTCTAACTTGGAAGAACGCAGCGTCCACACATGCATCCCGTTGCCGGTCGACTCAAAGGGCAATGCCATCGAATCCATAAACGCTTGAATATCCTCGCGCTCAGCCTGCAGGACCGCTCGATTTTGCTCAATCATCCGCTCGCGCATTTCGTGCGCGGTCAAAGGACTTCCCCGTTCGGGCGCTGAACCACTGCGAACACAGGCTCCGAAAAGCATAGTTAACGCCAAAAAAGAAAGAAACCGATTCATTTAGCTCAGGTATTCGGTCATTATAGATCGCAATCGAGCTAACGTCGCGTCGAGCGTTTCATCCGACTTTCCACCGGCAGCGTAAATGTGGCCACCACCCTGCCAGTTAGCACGGGCAAACGCATTCACATCCACCGCACCTTTACTCCGGAAGGATAATTTGATGATTCCAGCCGCAGCATCCTCTCGGGCAAAAACAGACATTTGCACCCCGGAAATACTCAAGCCTTGATTAACTAAGCCTTCCGTATCGCCCGCTTCATAGCCACATTCCTGAAGGTCTTTCGCCGAAAGAAACATCATGGCCGCCTGACCTTGAGCCAAGAGTTCTAAGCTCGTAAGGCCGCGGCCCCACAACTTCATCCGGCTCGGTGGATTAGATTCGAATAGACGCTCATGAATGCGGTGAGGTTCTGCTCCCGCCTCCACTAATTTGGATGCCGCACGCAAGGTCGCCGCCGTCACACTCGGAAAGCGGAAGGATCCGGTATCTGTGATCAGTCCCATGAACAAGGCCTCTGCAGCAGACGCATCCAATGCTCCACCGTCATGCTCTATAAAATCAAAGACCATTTCGGCCGTAGATGACTTAGTCGTCTGACTGTAGGTATAATCATAGCCCCTGTCGGGCTCTTGGTGATGATCCATTAGGACGCGGAATCCTTCAAAATTTTCAACCCAAGGCTGCATCTCCCCGCCGACTCGAGACGCCGTATTGTAGTCCAAAGAAAATAAGCCCTCCGCTTCTTCAAAGCAGCGCTGAGCAGCCGATTGGTTTTCGCTAAAAACGTGCACAAAGGCACTTTCATATCCGGGACTCTTTTGCAGAGGTAACGAAGGGGTATTTGGCAACACCACCGAAACCCTATGTCCCTGCCCTCGCAGATAATGAGCTAAGCCAAGAGATGAACCGATGGCGTCACCATCCGGACCCCAATGAGTAGTAATAACCAATCGATGGGATTTGGAGGAAAGTCGTTGAGATAAATCTGATAATGGCATAAGACGGTCTGAGGCTGTAAATTTCGTAATTTCGCGGCCGAAAACGAGAAATAATATTATGAGCAACCGCACCTTCACAATGATCAAGCCTGACGCCGTAGAAAACGGACACATCGGTGCGATCCTCGATATGATTAACGCCGCCGGCTTCCGCATTGTTGCGATGAAGTTGACCCAATTGAGCCGTCATGACGCGGGTCAATTCTACGCGGTGCACCAAGAACGCCCTTTCTACGGCGAGTTGGTAGAGTACATGACCTCCGGCCCAATTGTCGCGGCAATTTTGGAAAAGAACAATGCCGTGGCGGATTTCCGCACTTTGATTGGTGCGACCAACCCAGCGGAAGCCGCGGAAGGAACTATCCGCAAACGATTCGCAACGTCGATTGCTGCCAACGCCGTTCACGGATCAGATTCGGATGAAAACGCAGCCATAGAAGGGGCTTTCCACTTCTCTGGACGCGAGCAGTTCAATTACTAGTTTTTTTTAGCGGGTCGTAGCAATAGGTGGAAGGGTTGAAGGGTTGAAGAGGTCGGTTTTCCAAAACTCCCGGAGTCCGCAAACTTCTTGCGATGTATTACGATAAATGTCTCAAACGCGTAAGGGCGGTCGTATCAATAGGTTTAAGGGTTGAAGAGTAAAAGAGTTGAAGCACCTTTTTACCCTTTTACTCTTCACCCCCTCACCCAGCCCGTTTTCAGCGCAAGGCAATCTCCTCTAGGTTCACTTGTGAATCCAACGCCTCATTCAAAGCAAGGAGGAGCCGACTCCGCTGGAGACTCAGCTCATGTCGGAGTGAATCCGACTGGCAGTGCACGTGCAAGACGCCTTCATGTAGGCTAAATTTTTGGACCTTATGATAGGCCTCCTCTCCGAGTATTTGGCGCCAAGCATTTTGGACTAAGGCCAATTTATAGGCAGATTTATCCTTGAAAGGGTCCGTTAAATCCCCAAGTATGGATTGAATGGATTGCAAATTTGGACGGGCCATGTTTTAAACTTTTTTACTTAAATCCAACACTTTGGCTTCTTCATTGACTTCTTTGACCATCATTGCCGTACGCTCAGGGTGGGTGTCGGTGATGAAAATTTGGCCAAAATGATGCTCATTGACCAGACGGATTAAGCCTTCTACGCGCTGCGCATCCAATTTATCAAAAATGTCATCCAACAACAAAATAGGCTTGATTCCCAAGGCTTCTTTGAGGGCATCGAAAACAGCCAATTTCAACGCTACGACATAGGATTTCTGCTGACCTTGCGAACCCACACGCTGCAGAGGCTCGCCATGCAGGGTAAAAATGAGATCTTCCCGATGCGGCCCAACCGAAGTGTATTGAAGCACCCGATCCTTTGAGAGCTTATCCTGAAGAAGCTGCTCCATGGGCTGCTCTAAAAGTCCTGACTTAAAGGCGATCCCAACTTCTTCCCGATCGCCAGCCATCCAGTGATAATAATGTTTCAGTCTTGGTTCAAAGGCTTCAATGAAGGCCTTGCGTGCTTCATGTATGAGCGGGGCCCATTGACATAACTGGCTGTCGTAAAGCTCCAACATGCTTGGATCAAAGGTCCGGTTGGCTGCGAAGTATTTGAGCAACGCATTTCGCTGACTCAAGGCACGGTTGTATTGTATCAAGGCATCGAGGAAGGCTTTGTTGGATTGGGCAATTACCCCGTCCATGAATTTCCGACGCGCCTCGCTTCCTTCGGTGATCAAATCACGGTCAGAAGGAGAAATCATAACGACGGGAAAGCGCCCCAGATGATCTGCTAACCTGGGATATTCGGTATCATCCGCTTTAAACACTTTCTTTTCACCTCGTTTGAGGCCACAAAAAACAGGAGTGACCGTTTCGCCAACTTGCATTTGGCCTTCCACAACGAAAAAGGGTGCGTCGAACTGGATGCAGTGACTATCGGTACTGTGAAAATAGCTCCGCGTCATACAAAGCACATGGACGGCATCGAGCACGGTGGTCTTTCCTGCCCCGTTGAAACCCACAAGGGCATTGAGTTTGGGGCTAAATTTAAAGTCTGCTTGGTCATGATTTTTGAAATGAACCAAACGAAGATCTTGAAGAATCACATCCTGCATGGGTCAAAAGTACCGCTGATCTAACCTTTTGGCTATCTTTGGCGGCCTATTTCACTCCATTTTATCCCGTCATGGCGAAGAAAAAAGAATTTGATCTGATCGAGAACCCCGAAGCAGTTGTTGAAGCGAGCCTAGGTAAAGTTGAAACCTTCATTAACGCGAATAAGCAACGCATCACCCAAGTGCTGGGGGGTGCCATCGCCCTGTTTGCCTTGGTGTGGGCCTACAATCATTTTGTCGCCATTCCTGCGGAGAATGAAGCACAGATTGCCCTTTACCCTGCTCAAAAAGCCTTCGCGGTAGACTCTTTGGACCTCGCCTTGAACGGCAATGCCAATCAATTGGGATTTTTAGATATTATCGATGAGCATGGCTCAACTAAAGCTGGAAATCTAGCCGAATATTATGCCGGTCTTTGCTTCTTAGGACTGGGTCAGCCTGATGAGGCGATTGCCCACCTAGATAACTTTGGCGGAAATGATGGTGTTCTCTCTGCGGTAGCTATGGCTGGGATTGGCGATGCCTTTGCTGACCTAAACCAGCCCGAAGACGCGCATGACTACTATGTCAAGGCGAGTAATGAAGAAGCTAATTCGTTCTTGACACCGTTTTTCTTGAACAAAGCCGGTGTGACTGCGGAAATGACCGGCGATTACAAGGCGGCATTAAAGCACTACAAGCGCATCAAAGCCGACTTCCCCGCCTCTAACGAGGCCGCTGAAGTCGATGCCTTGATTGCGTATTGCGAGGCCAAGGTCAACAAAAACTAAGATGGCGACCGCGCATCGCGGAACAACTTCCACCGAAGGAATTCCCTCGGCACGGGGCAAACGGTTTGCCTTGGTCGTTTCGGAATGGAATCCCCATATCACAGGAGCCCTGGCGGAGGGTGCACGAAGCACCTTGGGTCGCCTCGGTGTTAACGCCACTGACATTCAGCACTTTTCCGTTCCAGGAAGTTTTGAATTAATCCACGGATGTAAGGTCGTGGCTTCGAGCTTGGACTTTGACGCGGTCATTGCCATTGGTTCAGTGATTCGCGGCGAAACAGCACACTTTGATTTTGTCTGCCATGGTGTCACGCATGGCATCGCCGAGCTCAATGCCCATGGTTCTATCCCGGTAATCTTTTGCGTTTTGACCGATGATCATGAACAGCAAAGCCTAGATCGATGTGGTGGAAAGCATGGAAACAAAGGGGATGAAGCCGCAATCGCAGCAGTAAAAATGGCTCAATTTTGAGTCATTTGAAGCACTGAGGATTTCCAATTAAAGCCTCATCTTTGATGGCATGAACATGGACCCACAGGCCAAGTTAAACGCTGAGAAGTGGCTTTCTAGTCAAATTTCTGAAGAAGATAAGGCCTCTATACGCCACTGGATTGCGGAAGACCCTGCAGCCCTAAATGAGGCGTTTTATACTGATTT
Source organism: Schleiferiaceae bacterium (assembly GCA_029254375.1). Taxonomy (GTDB): domain Bacteria; phylum Bacteroidota; class Bacteroidia; order Flavobacteriales; family Schleiferiaceae; genus TMED14. Next base: position 7,464 of record JAQWXR010000044.1, read on the forward strand.
AGAATTCGGTACCGGTGGCTTGCGAGGCATCATGCGCTTAGGATCCAACGGCATCAATAAATACACCTTAGGTCTCGCTACTCAAGGCTTGGCTAATGTGATAAATCGAGAAGTCAATGGGCTCAAAAAGGTTGCGATTGCCTATGATTCCAGAAATCAAAGCGACAGTCTCGCACTCGAGGTAGCCCAGGTTTTGGCAGCAAATGGAATCCATGTGTTCCTGTTCCCTGCGCTGAGACCTACCCCCCAGCTCAGCTTCAGTGTCCGTCACTATGGCTGCCACGCAGGCATCGTGTTGACCGCTTCGCATAACCCCAAAGAATATAACGGCTACAAAGTCTATTGGAAGGACGGCGGACAACTCGTTCCACCGCAAGACCAGGCCATTTTGAACGCTGTGCGCGCTGTAAACCTGGATGATATCCTTTGGACTGGCGGAGAAGACCGCATTCTCTATTTTGGAGAAGAAGCCGATAGGGAATACCTAGATAAGGTTGCTGACCTTTCAATGAATGCTTCGGGTAACGAGGATCTATCTGTGGTTTTTACCGCCTTGCATGGAACCTCCATTACGATGGTACCTCCTGCGATGGAGCGCTTTGGCTTCCGCAAGGTGCACGTGCTGGAGTCACAGGCGACCCCTGATGGGAATTTCCCCACGGTCGCATCTCCAAACCCAGAGGAACCGGCTGCACTGGCTTTAGCCATCGAGAAAGCCCATGAAATTCAAGCGGACATGGTCATTGGCTGTGACCCGGATACCGACCGCGTTGGCATTGCTGTGCGCGACGACCAAGGCGATCTACAATTGCTCAATGGAAATCAAGCAGCGGCCGTATTGGTGGATTACGTGCTCTATCAACATGGCGAGCAGGGCAGCATGCCCAAAAATCCCTTTGTAGCTAGCACAGTGGTCACCAGCCCCTTACTGGAACGGGTCGCAGGCTACTACCACATTCCCACCTACCATACTCTGACTGGATTTAAATGGATCGCCGACCTGATCCGTCGCCTTGAAGGTCAAGAGAAGTTTTTGGTGGGTGGCGAAGAATCCTATGGTTACCTCGTTGGAGACTTTGTTCGCGATAAAGACGCTGTCTCCTCAGCCGTCATGTTGGCGGAGGCTGCCGCATGGAATAAGGCGAAAGGTTCAAGTTTTTACGAGCACCTTTTGGAGCTATATGTCCGTCATGGCGTTCACCATGAATCTCTTCTGAGCATTACGAAACACGGCCGCGAAGGTGCGAAAGCCATTGCTAGCATCATGGACCGATTTCGCAGCCAAACACCCAGGAGTCTAGCAGGGATTGATGTTGAAGCGGTCATTGACTTTAAGACCGGGAAGACAAGGTATTTGGCGGACGGCCGAGATGAGTATATTGATTTGCCTTCATCGAATGTCATTCAACTGCGCTTGGCCAATGGCGACCGTGTGACCGCGCGTCCTAGCGGCACCGAACCCAAAATCAAGTACTATTTCTGCACCCTGGGGCCACATCTGAATCCTGAACAGCCGGCTCAGCACTATCGTGCGCTCCGCTCCGAGCTGGAAGCCCGCATCGCGGCCTACACCGAGGTCATTACCGCGCTTTAAGGCGTTGCTTCGCGTCGCGTGTGGCATTACCTTGGAGGGATGAAACGTTGGCTTTTCTTCCTTATGACGCTTACCAGCAATGCTTTTGCCCAATCCGGCGCGGATTCAGAAATCCTCTACAACGCGAACATCGTCTTCAGCGAACAGCATACAATGCACTTCCAATTGGCGATGACCCCTGGTCTAGACGATTCGCAAGGGAGCTGTTTCATCATTAACGGCGAGGAACGACTTGCCTTGACTTACATGGGTATTGACAAAGTGGGTTTTTCACATTGGGCCTTCCCATTTCAAGCTGAATTGATGCTTCAACCGCCAGAAGACGGCCGATTAGAAGGGCTATTCGTCAAGACGGAAACCGACGAACGCTTCCGATTCTCCGCCGAACCCGCCACTGTGTTAGAATGCGACGCGCTGATGACCCACAAGCGCTTTCCCGAAGACCTCTTTGGCCAGAGCACTTTTGACAGTCCCCGCTATGCTTTAGCCGAGCATTACGACCTGCGCATGCGGGCCGGAAAAGACAACGAAGTCCATGCCGTGGGCGAATTCTACACCCATGCTTCGGGCGAAATCCGGGGAAGCGTCCTGACCCAGACGGGTGACTATCGCTACCTCGCCGGGAACCGTTATGGCAACCTAATCTACTTGAGCACCTTTGACGGGGTGCACTGCTACACGTTCATCATGGAATTAGAGCGCAACGGCAGCCTGATTGGAACGCATTTCAGTGGCGTCGCTTACCGTGAAGATTTCAGCGGGACACCCAACACGGAAGCCCGCTTAGAAAATCCCTACGCCATTACCACTGCCACCGAGGCGAGCTTGGACCTCACCCTACCCGACTATGCGTCTGGCGCTCCCGTTCATATTCAAACGGGACAAGGCAATGTCACACTCATCCAAGTTATGGGCTCATGGTGTCCCAATTGCTTAGACGAATCCGCCTTTTTCAAGAAACTGTCGGAATCGCACGACGGTTTGGATATCTACGCCTTGGCCTTTGAGCGGTCAGACGACCGCCAGACGGCTAAGCCCGCCATTGAGCGCGTGGCAAATTACCTACAGCTGCCCTATCCTATCCTTTTTGCGGGCCGTGCCGAACGTGGAGCCGTCGAAAAAGTCCTCCCCATTGAGAACTTCATCTCCTACCCCACGTACTTACTGTACGACCGTCAGGGTCTCCTGGTGGAGGTACACGCAGGATTTTCGGGTCCGGCCACGAGCGGTTGGAACGCCTATTCAGAGGGGATGTTCGAGACCCTGAAACAACTTTTGGAGCCACAGCCAAATGGCATCGACTAAACTCTTCAAGCAGCTCAAAGCAAAGCCCCCGCGGGATTTGGATGCGGTCGTACATGTCCTCCACGACCAGGCCTTTCAGAAAATCAATTGCCTCGACTGCGCCAACTGCTGCAAGACGACGGGACCGCTGTGGACCGACCGCGATCGCGAACGGGTGGCGAAGCATTTGGGCATGAAAACCGCGACTTTTGAGGCGCAGTACCTCCGGGTCGATGAAGACCGAGACTGGGTGCTACAGACGCTCCCTTGCCCCTTCTTGGGTGACGATAATTACTGTGGCATTTATGACGTTCGGCCCAAAGCCTGCCGGGAGTATCCCCATACGGACAGGGTGAAGCAGCACCAAATTTTGGGTTTGATGGAAAAGAATGCCACCATATGCCCCGCAGTGGAGCACATCGTCCAGAAAATGGAAGCCCTCTACCTTACAGCTGGGCCCTCTGGGGAGTCAGGAAAGCGATCAAAACGACCGCGACACAACCGATAAGGTTATACCAGAGGTAGCCCAAATCCAAGTATCCCATCAAATTGGCCAGATGAAGTATACCCACACTGAGCTGCGCAAATATTCCTCCATAAAACACCTTGTTTTCTGGCAGTTTAGGGAAAAGCCAAGCGCATACAAATAGTCCTAGGATAGGCCCATAAAAAAGTGACCCGATCATATTAACCAACTGGATCAGATTTTCCGCCAAGCTTGCACTCAACGCCACCCCCAAAGCGGCTAGGCCCCAGAATCCCGTGAGCATGCGCGATAGCAACAAAGAAGGCTGGTCCGACCAAGCAAATACGGGACCGAAGTCAATGACTGTGGTAGCCGACAGGGCATTCAGTTCGGCACTCGCGCTAGACATAGCACCCGCAAGGATGACCGCCAGAAGCAGCCCCAACATGCCGGCAGGTAGGCCTTGGAGCGCCCAGCCAAGGAATATGTAGTCGGTGTCTTTGGTTTCCAATTTTGGATAATTCGCTTGCACTTCTCCCGTAGCGGCCGCCTTCAATGATTTTCGTTCGATTTCGAGCGACTGAAGGGCTGATGCGTTATCGGCTCCGCGCACAAAGGCCGTGGCCGCCTCGCGTCGTTCAGCCTGAAGGGCTTTCCATTGCTGATCCACAGCTTGATGTTCGGGATTTTCGTTCCAGACTTTCGCCACGGCGGGATTATGCCATAGCGGCTCCTCCGTAAAATGCATGGTGGTGAAAAGAAGAAGTCCCAATCCCAAAATAAAGAGCTGCATGGGAATTTTAATCAGGGCCGTAAAGGTCATTCCAGTCCGAATCTCCCGAAGGCTCTTACCGCCTAAATAGCGACCCACTTGACTTTGGTCCGTTCCGAAATAGGACATAGCCAAAAAGAAACCCCCGGCTAATCCAGACCAAACGGTATAGCGATTGGCGGGATCCAGAGACCAGTCGAAGATTTGCGTTCGGTCGTATACCGCCATGAGGTCCCAAGATTCGGCCAGACCCATACCGCTAGGAAGGGAATCCAATAGGAAGTACGCTGCGGCAAAAAGTCCGCCGAAAATGACGGTCATTTGGGCCGATTGCGTCACGCCAACCGCCTTATAGCCCCCAAAAACCGTGTAGAGGACCACGACCGCACCGGTGAGTAAGATGGTCGTATTTAAATCCCAACCGAGCACTGCAGACAGCACAATCCCAGGAGCATACAGGGTAATTCCGGCCGCCAAGCTTCGGGAAAGCAAGAAAAGCGAGGCCGCAAGTAAACGGACACGGGAACCGAAGATTCGGTCCAAGTAGCCATAGGCCGTAGAGACGCCTGCGGCCATGTAGCGCGGGACAATCCAAACCCCAATAACCAACAAGGCAATAGGCATCCCAAAGTAGAACTGCGCAAAGCCCAAGCCGTCCGCGAAGCCCTGCCCCGGGGTAGAAATAAACGTAATCGCAGAGGCTTGTGTAGCGATGATCCCCAGTCCAATGGTGGTCCAATGGCTTTCGTGCTTGCCGGTAAGGAATTCGAAGCCAGTGGATTTTTGACGTGTTTTCCACATGCCGTAAATGGCAATCACCCCGAGGGTTCCCGCCAAAGCTAACCAGTCGTAGGTCGCTAACTCATTTCCCATGGGCGGCGGTTTGAAAGGCTACGAGGTTGGCCAAAATGCGGTATGCACCCGGCACGCCGGCGCGCCATTCGCGGAAAAGGGACAAGCCGCAGTAAGTCACTTGACCTTGGCCCGAAGGGGCTGTGATCCATACCCCTTGGTTCAGCTTTTCGCTGGGATCAGCCCATTCGATCAGCGGAACAAAGGCCGCATCCCATTCACTCGCAAAATACAGTCCGCGCTCCTGCACCCAGCCGTCAAAGTCCACTTGTGACAGCGCATTGGGGTAGGTCATCATGGGGTGGGTAGGCGCGAGAAAGGCCGGTGTGGTTTTTTCCACGGTCACACGGTCTCGTCCCAATTTAAAGGGCACAGGGCCCATGTGATCAGTTACTTGGTCGCGTGTAGCTGTGTTGTATTGAATGATAAGGTGGCCGCCGTTGCGTATCCATTCTTCGAGCACCGGCTGTGCCGATGCCAGCCCTTGATTTACATTGAAGGCCCGAATGCCCAATACCACCGACGTGACTCCTTTAAGATCTTCCGCGGTCAAAGTGGAAGCCTTGAGGCGTTTTACCACCCCCCCTAGCTGTGCCAAGGCTTCCGGAGCATCGTCGCCCGCCCCGTCAATGTAGCCAACGATCAGTTCTTTAGGAAGCAGAATCGGCACGGTGACCATGGGCAAGGTGCCACTCACCCACACTTCTTGATGCGGTATGTGGTCGTAACGAATAGGAATCGCCGTCATCAGGGGCACTTCATCCCCCCGAATATAAGCGGTCATGCTGCCGCGGCTTGGCTGGCTCTCTTTACTCCCGGCCTTAGCACTGACACTCTGCCGAACTTCCACTGAACTGTGGACGACTGACTGCCCTGCGGGAAAGTGCAGAGCAACATCCCCGTCCAAAAGAATACCTACTCCTTGGAGTTGAAGATCCACCACCTCATCGATGAGTCGGCCATAGCGATGAACGCTGAAATTAAGGGCCGTAGGCGCTACGTCGGAGACCACCAGGCAAGGAACATCGTAGCTTATCGAGTACCGCGGTGTCAACTGAACCGGGCGTCTGAGTTCTCCTTTGATTCGGTCGGAGGTTACATATTCTGGGCTCAAAGGAATCGTCTCCTTCCAGATTCCATCTGGGCTGCTGAGATGCAGAACCATTCCTCCTATATTTCCAGATGCAAGGAGCCGGGTCTTGAACGAATAACTACTCATGGCTCCAACAAGGGTATCCACAGCGGTCAGCCGGCTATCATGGCCATCTAGAAATCTAGCGTCAAACCGAGCACGTACAGGCTCCGTAAATTCGTTGACCAGGGTCACCGTCGTGTTCAAGGAATCTACGAGATAGGGTGAATCGGTCGTCCATTCCGCATACAGGCCAGGAAATTCCATGGGGACTACCTCTCCTGAATACGTTGGCGGAGTCCAGTCAATGGGCTCGCCTTTGAGTAATTGGAGGTATTCCGTGCGTTCCCCGCGGTCCGTAATACCTGCAAACCCTTGGGACTTGTGCATACCACGCGCCAGCGTGCCTATTTCTAAGGAGGACTGGCCCAACTCGGGAATAAAGCCCCCGATCTTCAAAACTGTTAGGGAATCGCTAGACACTGCGTTTTCGAGGTCTTTCGCCCACCATGAGGAGGTGTTCCAATACAAGGCCTTGGGGGCGTATCCGCCGCGACGCCCCATGGATTGGAGACGTTCAAAGGCGCGGATGGCGAGGACAGCGGAGGCCGTGTGGTGTCCGTGGCCAGCGCGTGCGTCCGGCGGGAAACGGGTCACGATAACGTCCGGTTTGAATTCCTTTACCACAGCCTCAATCCGAGCAAGAACTTCGCTTTCGTTCCATTTCTCGAGGGTCTCGTCGACAGTCTTGGAATACCCAAAGTCCGCCGCACCGCCAAAAAACTGTGTGGCTCCGTCCAGGCGTCGAGCGGCATAGAGCTCCTCACGGCGAATGACACCTAAGGCATCTCCCAGCTCGGGACCGAGAATATTTTGACCGCCTTCGCCCTGCGTCAAACTCAAGTATGCTACCTCATACCCATTGAATTGTGACCAATGCGAAATGAGGCGGGTATTCTCATCATCAGGGTGTGCAGCGAGGTAAAGGATACGCATCGACGCGGGGCGCTGGTCCAGATGAAACTGTCCCTCACTCGGGCTATGAAAATTCGGGCGCGTTTGCCCCAGAAGTCCAAGAGAAAATGTTAGTAGTAAACAGATACTCAGTTGAGTTGTTATATCTTCAAGCCTTCCTTTTAAATGGATCATTTTTAACTTCTTTCTAGTGAGAAACTTATACGCTTCATTCTTTGCATTTTGCCTTCTTGGAACTGCTGCTTTGGCTCAGCAAATCCCATCGCAATCTCGTGTGAAATTCCAATCAGGCACCTATGCTTTGCCGGAGCTGACCGAAGATACATACCAACAGCGTACCGCCGGGGAAAGCGGCTCAGACCATGTGCTTCGCGTCATGGGCGTTTCGCAAATTTGGACCGAAAGCCAGCGCAGTACTTTGGAGCAGGCTGGCCTGGAGATCCTCGGTTACTTGCCTCACAACAGCTATTTGGCCTATGTCAACTTAAATGATGCCCACTTGAAGGGCCTTTTGGAAGCCAATGGATTGGCCTTTATCTCGCCTTTACTACCCGAAATGAAGCTCAGCACCCAACTTCACTCTGGCAATGTGCCCGATTACGTCTGGATCGGCAGCCAATGGGAGGTCTATGTGGAATCCTACCCCGCCTCCAGCCAGGCCTCCGTTCAAACACATCTTGCCCGTGTGGGGGACATTATCGAGGCAAGCCCCAGTGGTTTTCGCGTCCAAGTAGCTCCGGATCAGCTGCGCACATTAGCAAGCCACCCCAACATCACCTTGGTTCAACAGAAAGAAGCACCAGCGGAGCCCGAAAACCGCATCGGCACTAAAAACCACCGCTCCAATGCCCTACGGGTTCCCTATGTGGGTGGACGTGCCTATGATGGCACTGGAGTGGTAGTGGGACACGGAGACGATGGAGACATTCAAGTGCACATCGACTTCCAAGGTCGTGTTCTTGCCAATAAATCCAGCCCATCCTACGGCGCACATGGTGACCACGTGGCAGGAACCATCTTTGGCGCCGGAAATTTGGACCCTGATGGAGAAGGTCAAGCACCTGGAGCCCAACTGGTATACTATGATTATCCCGACAACTTGGACGATGTCGATTCGGATTACTCCAATTACGATGTACGAATCACCGCCTCCTCCTATTCAAACGGTTGCAACGCGGGCTACACGGCCTTTACACGTCAAATGGACGAGGATGCTATTCAGCATTACTCCCTTTTACACGTTTTTTCGGCCGGCAACAACGGCACTGCGAACTGCAACTACGGTGCAGGTAGCGGCTGGGGCAACATCACCGGTGGCCACAAGCAGGGCAAGAATGTGATCGCCACCGCGAACGTCACTGGCTCGGACCTCATCGCAGGCTCCTCTAGCCGCGGTCCTGCGCACGATGGTCGCATTAAACCCGATATCGCGGCGTTGGGTACGGATGTCTATTCCTGCCTGTCTCCCAACGACTACCGGACAATTACGGGAACCTCTATGGCCTGCCCGGGCATCGCGGGTGTTTTGGCGCAGCTCTATGACGCGTACAAACAGCATAATGCGGGCAACGAACCTGCAGGAGGCCTAATGAAAGCCTTGTTGACCAATAACGCAGACGACTTAGGGAACCCCGGCCCCGACTTCAAATACGGCTATGGCCGCGCCAACGGTCTGCGCGCCGCTAAGGCGATTGAAAACGGATGGTTTCTCGCAGATACGCTCTCCCAAAACCAAACAGACAGCCTATCCATCATTGTACCAGCCGGCTTGGGCGAGCTACGTGTGATGGTCCACTGGACCGATCCCCAAGCCTTGGTTAACGCGGGTACCGCTTTGGTCAATAATTTAAATGCGACCCTCAACCTGGATGCCCAGTCCTGGAATCCATGGGTGCTAAATCCCACAGCCAATGCCACCGCCCTAAATGCTAATGCCGTTCGCGCCGTGGATAGCTTGAACAATAGCGAGCAGTTCACCTTAAATAATCCTTCTGGTGGCACCTACAAGGTCATTGTAAACGGGGCTTCCGTGCCCTCAGGCCCTCAAAGCTATTGGGTCACCTGGACCTTTGTGGAGCAGGACATCGAAGTCACGTACCCCGTGGGTGGCGAGATCTTACTTGCGGGTACAACCATCCCTGTTCGTTGGGATGCGCCCGAAGGCACGGGCACTTTCAGCCTAGAATACTCGAACAACGGTGGAGCATGGACTCTCTTCTCAACCGCCAATGCCAATGCACGTCAGGCAAACTTTGCTGTGCCATCAGGCGCCGGAGACAGCTTACTTATTCGCATCAGCCGAGGTAGCCAATCCGACTCCGTAGATTTCCGCCTTGGTTATGTAGGGGTTCCCAGCAATTTGAATACGAATTGGTCCTGTCCTGACTCCTTCCGCGTGAGTTGGAACATGGTGCCAAATGCGAGCGGCTATGTGGTCTATCTCCTAGGTTCCGAGTATATGGACCCTATTGACACCGTGACCACCCCCTGGCATGTATTCCAAAACATCAATCCTTCTTCTACCCAGTGGTGGAGCGTTTCGGCCATTACGACTGGCCAACGGGCGGGCAAGCGCGCATACGCTATCGAGAAAGTCCCTGGACTGGCTGGCTGCGTGATGAGCCAAGATGCCATCCTTCAAACCGTGCTGAGCCCATCCGGACAGATACCAAACTGTCAAAACAGTAGCGCGCTTCCGGTGAATATTCAAATCACCAATGGAGGGGTTGACACCCTATTCTCTGTGCCAGTCGCCTTCCAACTTGGCAGTGGCTCCATAGAACGCGACACCTTGATAGCGGTTATTCCATCGACTCAAACCTTGCCATTTAGCTTCGCTGCGACGGTCAATGCACCGAGCCTTGGCAGCTATGGTCTTAAGGTTTGGACCGAGTTCCCCAATGACCAGAACAAATACAACGACACCTTGATTAGCAGCTTCCAAGTGGTTAACTCGGATTCGACCTACTTGCTGCCTTACGTTCAAAACTTTGACAGCTTCAACAATTGTGGAACCACAACAAACTGCGGTGCCACTGTATGTGCCTTAGGCGATGACATGTCAAATGCCAGCAATGGCGTAGATGATGACCACGATTGGCGAACCAATGCCAATAGCACTCCTTCTGCGGGCACAGGCCCAGCAGGCGGTCATACCTCCGGCGGTGGCGGCGGTGACAAGTACCTCTACCTTGAGGCATCTACTTGTACGGAGCAAGTGGCTCTTGTAACCACACCATGTATCGACTTGACCAACGCTAGTCTACCTGAATTAAAGTTTTGGGCGCACATGCTAGGCAATAATATGGGTGAACTGCACATGGACGTGCTGAGCCAAGGTCAATGGTATTTGGATGTCATTCAACCCCTAGTAGGCAATCAAGGCAATGCCTGGTTTGAGAATACGGCTTCCATGACTCCATTCGTAGGCCAAGTGATCGTCGTGCGATTCCGCGGTATCACCGGCACAGGTATTGCGAGTGATATCGCAATAGATGATTTATCCATCTACGAAGTCAACACCGCTCCTGTCGCGGGTGCATCAGTCAGCAATGCGGCCCCATGTCTCAATGAAGTGGTTCAGCTTTTTGACCAAAGTACAAGCAGTCCCAACCAGTGGGCTTGGAGCTTGAATCCTTCGACGGGATTCACCTTTGTGAATGGAAGCTCGGCAACCAGCCAAAGCCCTGAATTAGTCTTCACTTCATTCGGCAGCTATACGGTTCAGCTCATTGCGACGAACACATTTGGTTCCGATACAGCGGCTGCGAATGCTACGATTGTCGTGAATGGGGGAGCGCCTCTGCCCTTTAGCGAAGACTTCACCACCTGGCTTCCCACCGACTGGGAAATCGCTAACCCAGATGGAGCCACAACATGGGCTCCTCGGGTGGTCATCGGCAGCAATAGTGCTGCCACGCAAACGGCCTACATGGACAACTTCGCGTACAACGCGCCATTACAAGAGGACTACCTGATTACTCCAGGAATTGACTTAAGTGGAGCCAGTATTCCTGCCTTAGTATTCGAAGTGGCTTACTCCCAATACAGCGCATCTTATTCTGATGGACTTCGCGTCGACGTCTCTAATTCATGCGGCAGCAGTTGGATTCCTTCGGGATATTCAAAGAGTGGAACCGTTCTCGCCACCACAGGGAACTTAACCTCTTCCTTCACTCCAAATTCGAGTGGCGTATGGCGTCGGGATACCATTTTCTTGGATACAATGTATTCGGGCCCGAGTATCAAATTCCGATTTGCCGGTCTTAACGGATATGGAAATAACTTGTATATCGACAATGTCCAAGTATTTGACTTTGGTGCCACCGCTCCCACGGCGGTCATGAATAGCTCTGCAAGTGCAAGCACCTGCAAGTTTGACACGGTCATCTTCCAAGCCATCAACCCAGGCAATGCGCTAGCTACATGGGATTTTGGTCTCGGATCTATCCCGCCAAACGCCACTGGGTCTGGTCCCCATGCGGTGACGTACTTCACCACTGGATCTAAGACCGCTACTCTGTCCTTAACGAATGCGGGTGGAACGGGTACGGCGACAAGTACCTTTACGGTAGGAAACCCTGTCGTGGCCGTATTTGGCGCCAACCCAGGCAGCACTCCACAAGAGCGCGCCTTTGTAGACATCTCCCAAGGCGCCCCTACCCAATGGTATTGGAACTTTGGCGATGGGACCACCGCGACCACACAAAATCCTACCCACGCTTTCCCCGCAACGGGTGGCACATACACGGTAACTTTTGCAGCCTTCAACAATTGTGGGTGGGATACCACAACGAGCAGTTTTAGTATTTCCGGTGTTGGACTCGAGGAGCGTTCCACTTCCTCTTGGTCATTGTCGCCTAACCCAGCGCAGAATTATGTGAAGTTGAGAAGCCCCGACGGAGTCAGGGCTGATCGAGTCGAAGTATTGGATGCCTTGGGACGGGTCGTCTACCGCGGCCCTATGCCAAGTGAAAATCGTTTGGAAGTGCAAACCTTTAGCGCGGGTCGTTACCTGGTCCGAATCTGGTCAGGAGGGCAATCCAAAGTGCTGCCGTTTGTGAAACAGTAAGCGAAGCAAAAAGGCCGCAACGAGAGTTGCGGCCTTTTTTGTTCTTGGTTTAATCGAGGCATGGCAGATCGGGACAAAAGAGCGATGGAAGGTGGCTGCGCGCAGCGAAGATGACGTAGGCTTTTCAGGCAAAAAAGAGGATAAACATTTAAAACCACCACGCCCCCTTCAACCCTTCAACCCTTCAACCCTTTTACCCTTTTACCCTTAGGCATCAACGCCAAGAAACCGGTCATCAGTGCCCCATTGACCAGGATAAGTTCAAAGCCGAACGTATAGCCAAACTGGGCGGGTACCCATATACTCAACCCGTACGTGAGTCCTGGGCTGGCCAATGCCGCCACGGGGATCATCCATGTTTTTGCTGGACGCTTTGTCCCCATCAAACCATAGGCAAATAGGCCCAAGAGCGGACCATAGGTGTAGCCTGCGGCGGTGAAAATATTCTTAATGATGCTCGCATCCACAAATGGCCGCGCTGAAATGATCAAGGCAGCTACAGCGAGAGTCATTCCTACATGAACCCAACGGCGGGTGCGCAAGGCCTCCGATTCAGATTTGGACTCAATACCTAGAATATCCACACAGAAAGAGGTTGTCAAAGCCGTCAGGGCCGAATCTGCTGATGAATAGGCTGCGGCTACTAGTCCCAAAACGAATAGAATCCCCACGATGACAGGAAGAGCCCCAGATGTGGCAACAGCGGGGAACAAGGCATCTCCATGGGCGTCAATGCCATGCGCCATGGCAAAAATATTTAGCCCATTTCCGAGGCTCAGAAATAGGAAATTCACCACGATTAGAACAATCGAAAGGGTCATCATATTTCGTTGAGACTCCTTGAGGGATCGGCAAGTCAAATTTTTCTGCATCATGTCTTGATCCAGTCCGGTCATAGCTAAGGTGATAAATACCCCTCCCAAAAACTGCTTGTAGAAGTTTCGACCATCCGCCACGTCGAAATAGAAAATCCGTAGGTCCACCTTATCGCCCCAGGCCTTATAGTCTTCGGGCTCAAGAGCCTGAAAAATAAAATGCATAGACAGCAATAAGGCCCCTAGCATCGCCACGGTCTGTAGCATATCCGTAAAGATGACGGAGCGAATCCCGCCCCGAAAAGTATAGAGCCAAATGAGCGCGAGTGTGAGCATGACCGTGAGGGCAAATGGCAAGCCCAGTGGATCAAAGACCAAGGTCTGCAAGACCGCAGCGACCAAGTACATCCGAAACGAAGCACCTACCCAACGAGAAAGAATGAAGAACCAAGCCCCGGTAGCATGGGCTGAGTGACCATAGCGCGAATTCAAAAAGCCATAAATAGTGGTACTATTTTCACGGTAATAAACAGGGAGCAAAACGTACGCAATCATGGCATAACCCACCACGTAGCCCAAAACCATCTGCATGTATGCAAATCCCGATGCCTCGACCCAGCCAGGCACGGAAATAAAGGTCACCCCGCTGAGTGAAGCCCCAATCATTCCAAAACTAACCACATACCAAGGTGACTGTCGGTTGCCCGTAAAAAAGGTCTGGTTATCTGACGTTGGAGTAAAAAAGCGCGCCACGCCCACCAAAAGGGCAAAATAGACGGCCATGATCAGAAGAATATGTAGGGGTTCCATCGACTTATTGAGGCTTGAAGTTCATCACTTCAAAGATGGCGTACTTTTACCATTGTGGAACTCCCGTCCAAATCGCTCGAGCGTGCTGTGCACGAATTGAGTCGTCTTCCCGGAATCGGCAGGCGCTCCGCCCTGCGCCTTGCCCTTCATTTATTGAAGCAAGGGCCCGAGCGCATTATGGACCTCTCCGAGGGCATGGAGCAATTGGCAAAAAACACCCGATTTTGCATAGATTGCCATGCCATCGCAGATTCGGAGCAATGTAGTATTTGCGCGGATGAGCGTCGAGAAAAGCGTTCTCTTTGCGTGGTCGAGGACATACGCGATGTTCTGGCACTCGAAAATACCTCCACCCACAAGGGCAGATACCATGTCCTGGGCGGACTGATTTCTCCCATGGACGGCATGGGGCCAAGTGACCTCACAGTGGATGAGCTAGTTGAGCGTGTTGAGTCTGAGCGTATCGAAGAAGTAATTTTAGCCTTGTCTGCAACCATGGAAGGCGATACCACTGCATTTTATATCTATCGCAAACTAGGTGACCTGCCGATCCGCTTGACTGCCATTGCCCGTGGATTGCCTGTCGGAGACTCCTTGGAATATGCCGATGAGGTGACCTTGAGTCGCTCCTTTCAACAGCGCGTTCCCTTCGAAACCACCCTTCAACGATGAACAAGGACCTCAGCGTCATCATCGTCAACTACAACGTCAAAGCCTTTGTCGATCAATGCTTGCGTTCGGTAGAGCGAGCATCCAAAGGACTCAATGTAGAGGTATTTGTAGTGGATAATGCCTCTTCGGATGGCAGTGTTACCCACCTTCAAAAAGCCTTCCCAAAGGTCCAGGTCATCGCCTCTGAAGAAAATTTAGGCTTCGGCCGGGCCAATAATTTAGCAGCGGCCCAGGCGCAAGGCGAGTTCGTCCTTTACTTGAACCCAGACACCGTTGTACCGGAAAACAATTTCCACAGAGCCCTCGAAGTCATGCGCGCCCAGACAGACATCGGCTCCATGGGATGCAAAATGATTGACGGAGCGGGGCATTTTTTGCCTGAATCCAAACGAGGCCTACCTACTCCCACTGTTGCCTTGTATCGCTTGCTTGGACTTGCGGCATTATTTCCACGGCATCCCCGTTTCGCGCGCTATTATGCAGGTCATTTACGCTCAGATCAATCTGGCGATGTCGACATTCACTGTGGCGCCTGGATGCTCATGCGTCACAGTGTTCTCGAGCAGATTGGTGGCTTTGACGAAGCCTATTTTATGTATGGAGAAGACATCGACCTCTCCTACCGGGTGCGCCTAGCGGGCCACAGGAATTACTATTTGGCCAATAGTCCCATTATCCACTACAAGGGAGAAAGCACAAAGCACCAAAGCTGGGCATACATCAAACGCTTTCACGAGGCGATGGCCATTTTTGCCCATACGCACTTCAAGAGTCAAGCGGCCTCCTACCGCCTGCTAATCACATTGGGCATTTATGCCAAAGGCTTCGCCACGTTAAGTCGCTCTTGGGCGCAAGTGCTCCTCCCTTTCGTGCTCACCCTCTGTTTGGGCTACGTTGCCAGCGATGCGGTGAGTACCTACTGGGAGCGAAACCATCGCTATGTGGAAGGGGGTGCCTATCCAGATCGCTTTCGACTCGTATTCTTGCCTGCCTTCGCCCTTGTCTGGACCCTGGGCATGGCGCTTTTAGGTAGTTTTCAAAAATCCACCTCGCTTCGTCGGGTGATTTCCGCTTTTCTCATTACCACCGGAATTATGCTCGCCAGCTATGCATTTCTGCCCATGGATTGGCGCTTTTCAAGGGCCTTAGTAGCTCTTTTTTCTGTGGGACACTTGGCCGCGTTCTTCTTGATTCGAAGCCTAACTGCCGGTCCTACGAGCTTTTTCTACCGAGGATATGGCCAAAATGAAGCCCATGTTGGCCAGGGTTTTTGGCCCATAGATCGCCTCACCCTGAGGGTACTACATCTGCGTCCAAAATACCTTTTTTTCCACCCCGAAGGATTGACCTACAAGCAAGTTATCGAGCACATGGAATCCATTGCCGTCCTGGTCCCGAACGGTATTAGATTCCGAATGGTCTATCCAGAATGGACATTAGGGAGTGACCATCATAGCATTGCCTCCGAAGCCGGACAGATCGCTTTGGCCCACGCCGGGGTTCGGCGTCAAAAACGCGGCTTGGACCTCAGCATCGCCGTTATGGTCATCGCCTCCAGCCCTACACTACTGGTAACATCGCGCGGCCGTCATGTACTTCAGCACCTCCTTCCCGTCCTACGTGGTCAAGAAACCTGGGTAGGCTACCATGCCCCTGGGGCACATCTTCCCCCGCTCAGACTGGGCGTCTTTGCTCATGGCCCTGGGGCCTTGAGCGATGATATCGCCTATGATGCCGACCTTCACTATGCTGAAAATTGGCGACCAGAAATGGACCTCTTTGCTTTATTCGGGGGGAGCTTTTGATGTAAATTTGCCGTACAACCTGAGATACTATGTTTGAATTGATCATGCCCAAAATGGGCGAATCCGTTGCCGAAGCCACCATTACCCAATGGCTGAAGAAGGAAGGCGAAACCATTTCGATGGACGAATCGGTCCTCACCATTGCCACAGACAAAGTGGATAGTGATATCCCTTCTCCTGTGTCTGGCGTTTTAGTCAAGTGCCTCTTCCAGGAAAACGAAGTCATCCAGGTTGGTCAAGTCATCGCACACATTCAAACAGAAGGAGATGCCCAAGCCGATGCAGCTCCAGCGCCTAAACCCGCAGAAACACCTGCTATCAAGGAAGCAAGCCCCGCAGCGGTTGTCCTTAGCGCCCCTGAAGTGATGACTAGCGCATCGGCAGCAGAGGCCATTTCCGTTACGGCTGAAGCCGTTAAAAATAGCACCGGCGCCATTCCACGGGAAAGCGAAGGCCGTTTCTACTCCCCATTGGTTCGCAGCATTGCTGAAGCCGAAGGCGTGAGCGAAGGCGAATTGTCAACCATCCATGGCTCTGGCAGCGATGGACGCGTGACCAAAAGCGATTTACTTCAATTCATTAAGCATCGCAGCCAAGCTCCAGCTGCTTCGAGCCCTGCTTCTATGGGAACCCCAGTACCGGCAGCAAACGTTCAAACTGCAAGCCCATCCCTCGCAAACGGGCATGGATTCCAAGCACCCAAACCAACTATTTTCCCTGGAGATGAATTAGTGGAAATGGATCGCATGCGCAGCTTGATTTCCGACCACATGGTCATGAGCAAGCACGTATCTCCTCACGTGACCTCTTTTGTTGAAGCCGATGTGACCAACCTGGTTCTCTGGCGTAATAAAGTCAAGTCCAGCTACGAAAAGCGTGAAGATGACAAATTGACCTTCACTCCCATCTTTATGGAAGCGGTCATCAAAGCGATCAAAGACTTTCCCAACATAAACGTCAGCATCGACGGCAAGACCATTGTCAAGCACAAGCCAATCAATTTGGGCATGGCCACGGCCCTTCCCTCAGGAAACCTGATTGTTCCAGTCATTAAAAATGCAGATCGCTTTAGCCTATCCGGCCTCGCCAAAGCTGTGAATGAACTCGCAGAAAAGGCACGCACAAACAAGCTCGCTCCGGACGACATTCAAGGTGGAACCTACACCGTGACTAATGTCGGAACCTTTGGCAATGTGATGGGCACACCCATCATCAATCAGCCACAAGTGGCCATCTTGGCTTTGGGCGCCATTCGCAAGTTGCCGGCAGTCCTCGAAACACCGTCGGGTGATGTGATAGCGATTCGACATAAAATGTTCCTATCGCACTCATACGATCACCGCGTCGTCGACGGCGCCCTTGGGGGCATGTTTGTCCGCCGTGTAGCGGATTATCTTGAGCAATGGGATCTTAACCGCGAAATTTAATGGTACTCCAACGCCCCCTTTGCGTCTTTGACCTCGAAACCACCGGTGTCAATGTGGTCAATGACCGCATCGTCGAAATGTGCGTAATAAAAGTCGATCCCAACGGGACAGAAACGACCAAAGTTTGGCGGACACATCCCGGGATGCTCATACCCCCAAGCTCAACAGCCATTCATGGAATCACGGATGACATGGTCGCCAACAGCCCCTCCTTCAAAGAACTTGCCCATGAAATTGCAGGCTTCATGAAAGATTGCGATGTTGCTGGCTACAATTCAAACCGCTTTGACATTCCCTTACTAGCCGAGGAATTTCTGCGTGCTGAGGTGGATATGGACTTGCGTTCCATTCATGCGGTGGATGTCCAAAATATTTTCCACAAAAAAGAGCAGCGCACGCTAAGTGCAGCACTCAAGTTTTACTGCCACGAAGAACTTGTCAACGCCCATAATGCGGAAGCGGATGTTCGAGCTACCCTAAATGTGCTGCGATCCCAATTGGAGCGCTACGAAGACCTTCCTGATAGCATAAAAGGGCTGGCTGAATACAGTAATATGCATCAGGCGGCTGACTTTGCGGGTTTCATTACGTACAACAAAGAGGGCATCGAGCAATTCTCCTTCGGCAAGTACAAGAACCAAACAGTAGTCACTGTTCTAGAAAAAGATCCGGGCTATTATTCTTGGATTCAGAACGCCGATTTCCCGCTATATACCAAGAAAATCTTAACGGCAATTCGGCTGCAATCACGATGAAAATCCTGTGTATTGGCCGGAATTACCGCGACCACGCAACTGAACTCGGGAATTCCGTCCCATCGGAACCGGTGGTTTTTTGCAAGCCTGATTCGGCCATTCTGCAGCCTCGATTGCCCTTTGTGATCCCTTCTTGGTCACAGGATATCCATCATGAGGTCGAATGGGTGGTTCGCATTGGCCGAGTGGGTAAGTTCATTGAGCCGGAATTCGCTTGGACCTATGTGGATGCAATGACTGTAGGGCTCGATTTCACTGCGCGCGATCTCCAAAATCAGCTAAAATCCAAAGGGCTTCCATGGGAAAAGGCGAAGGGTTTTGATGGTTCTGCCGTGCTGGGATCCTGGGTAAAAGGTCCCATTGAACCAGGTAATTTCGAAATTAGCCTGAATATAAATGGCCAGCAAGTTCAAGCGGGGAACACGGCTGATTTCATCTTTCCTTTGGAGCAGCTAATTGCTCACGTTAGCCAGTTTTTTACGCTAAAAACAGGTGATTTACTCTTCACGGGTACGCCAGCCGGCGTAGGCCCTGTTTTTCCTGGGGATGAATTGGAGGCGAAATTAGATGGTAAAAGCCTGCTGCGGTTGAGAATTCGCTAGCACAAACACAGCGCTAAAAGTGTATATTTGGTGAATGTGGACTTTTCCAAACACCATCACGATGAAACAACGCCTGCGTCGCATTCTTACGGCCATAGCCCTTGTCGCCTCTTGGGCGGCTATGTCACAGACTAGTCCAATCACGATCGCTTTTCACGAAAAGTTTGATCCACCTTCCGGTCCTGACTCTGTCACATCCTTTCATACCACGGTAGGCACGACCGTCCCATATTGGAATGACACCTCTGCCTTTTCGGTCTCAGCGCCGAATAGTTACCATGCGAAAGTGGTGCCTTTTGATTCTGTTATTTTCGAAACAGATGCCTTCGCAACCACGGGCAATATCTTCGTGCGACTTCAGTTTGACCAAATTTGTAAAGTCCACTTTGGTCAGCAAGCCTACATCCGTGTTTCGAACGACAATGGTGCTACGTGGACCCGTCTTACAGGCTCCCACTACCGTGGATCATCCGGTGGTTTTCCCTCTACCGGCTATTTTAACGAGCTATCTTATGCGAATCCAAGTGGAACGCCCTATTGGGGAGGCCTAACTACGGGAGGCACAGGAGTGGCCCCGTCCGCTACATGGTGGGTCGGCGAAACCTTCGATATCTCGAACATAATCGGCGTGGGGCCAAGTGGAACAGGCCTCGGCTACGCCAATTGTAAGATTCAATTCATTCTAGAATACCGCTCTCCATATGGCACAGCAAATCCTGCTGGCTGGTTTGTGGACAATGTCAAAGTGGAAGCCGCTCCTTGTGAATTGATTCCTCCTACCTACACTTTTGACCTGATTCCTCGCCGCGAACCTATTGGGGCACGCTATCAATCAAGCCAAGAGATTCGCCTGAAAGCCAGAGATTTAGAATCTGGAATTGACTCGGTCGTCCTATTCCACCGACTCAATGGAGGAACCTGGAATGCCGTCCAAATGAACTCTTCGCTCTCAACCGCTTGCCCAGACTCGGCTGAATACTTCTATACCTTGTCAAATCTAATCGTGGGTGATTCCGTTGATTGGTATGTTGAAATCTATGATTGCGCCTGTCCTAACATGGTACGCGTCCCCTCAACAAGTAGTACTCCAATGAACAATACGTTCTGGCTGGACCCATCACCTCCCGCTATTTGTGGCGTAACAACACCCAACAGCTTCCCCTACCTTGTAACCAATTTCCCATGGATAGAATCTTTCTCAGATATCAACTGGATTCCAGGCAGCGGAACGGGAGCGACGGGCACCTCCCACCGCGGAACTTTCCCTCAAGGCAATCCCCCCTCAGGAAAAAACTGGCAAGTATCCCCGAATACGAATACTACGGGTTTTGGCTGGTCCGTCCGAATTGGCCAAACAGGCACCTTGGGCACCGGACCGCTGGGTGATCATACCACCGGTGGCGGAAAATATCTTTACGCCGAAGCTTCACAAGGCAACACCAACAACAACACCACATTGGTCACCCCTTGTATTAAACTCACCGGACTGAATCATGCCGTTTTAGAGTTTTGGTATCACAAACATGGAACCCACATGGGCAACCTTCGCGTGGACATTGACACGGGCTCCACTGCCCCAGCATGGGTCGTTGGCGTCATGCTCATCCCTGGTCAGCAGCAAACGAACCAAGCTGATCCTTGGCTGAAAGCCTTGGTGAATTTGGACGATTACCTAGGCAAAATCATTCGTATTCGTTTTCTAGGCAATAAGAATAACACCACTGCCAATGACTTAGGTGATATGGCTATTGATGATATCTCGGTCTACGAACCAGACCCTGCAGACATCGAAATGCTTGCCATGTACACGCCAGAGAATGGATTCTGTCAATACACAGCTACAGAAGACGTGACCATTCACCTGCGTTCTGAAGGATTCTTCCCGATTGATACGATTCCTGTTGCCTTCTCAGTAAAAAACCTGACATCAAATACGACGGTGGTTTCAAGGGATACGATCTTCACGACCTTGAATTTAGGTGACACTACGACACACACCTTTGCTCCCAAAGCGAACCTAAGCGCTTACGCGAATTATGATATTTACGTTTGGGCCGAGGCACCTGGTGACCCCAATACCAGCAATGATACCTTAGGAGCTTTCTTTATTGAGCATGTCGCTCCTATTTCGCAATTCCCTCATATTCTAGATTTTGATGGGCCAGGATGGGCAGCTGGTAATGGCAACGCTTCGAATCCAGGCACCATGAATACAAATGATTGGGAAGCTCTACCTCCCCCGGCGAACGCTGATTATTCATGGCATGTCGGCAGTGCGCTGACCCCAACATTCACCACCGGACCCCGCTGGAACCGAAGTCGCTCCGGTAATTACCTCTATACTGAGGCGAGTTATGGCAACAATGGACCAGCCGCCTTGTTTGCCACCACGCGTTGTGTGGATTTATCCGCCTTGACCAACCCAGTACTCACCTTCTGGTATCACATGTTTGGAGCGGACATCAACATCCTCAATGTACAAGTCGTGCCAAACGGTAGTAATAATTGGCAGACGGTAGCAGGTGCCCCTATTTCAGGTGCCCAGCAAAGCAATGAGGTTGATGACTGGCAATACAAGTTAGTTGACTTGTCCGCCTATGCTGGAGATGTGATTAAAATTCGAATTTTGGCCCGTAAGACAGGCTCTGGAGCTTTAGCCGATATCGCTTTGGACGATTTGATGATCTATGATCAACCTGCAAACGATGTAGGCGTGAGTATCATAACCTCTCCACTGAATTCGGTGAACCTATCCAACCCACAAAATGTGGTAATTAAGGTTCGAAATTATGGCACCACATCCAAGACAGGTATCCCAGTAACCTACCAAATTAATGACTTGTGTACGCCAACAAACACGGGCACCTATACGACTACGTATAGCCCCGCTTTAGCCCCAGGCGCAGAAGGCACGATTACAGTCACCACAGCACCAACGTATTACGTAGGTGATTTTGAAGTCAAAGCATGGACTACCCTAAGTGGGGACGCTATGACGATCAATGACACGGCTTCCAAGATCTCTTCAGGTGCTACGAGTTACCCAATCTCCTTTGGTCCCGTCAATTTTGATAACTGCGTCGGCGACGAGACGGGCTTCTTTGCCCAGGGCGGTCCTGGTACCTTGCAAATGTGGGAATTTGGCACACCAGCCAAAGGAAGTGGATGGAACGGTGCCGCATCCGGCACCAACTGTTGGGTCACAGGCCTCAACGACAACTATCAGCCAGGCAAGACGGAAATCCTGCGTATTCCAACGATGACCAACTTTGATACGGTGGTATCGGCCGAACTGCGCTTCAAGCAGAAGTTTGACTTCTCTCCAACGGATGGCGGTGTCGTGGAATATTTCCAAGGCGGTAACTGGAACACTCTAGGTAACGCCTCCGTAGCAGTAGGTTACAATTGGTATGGTTCCGGCTACGGATCTCCTTCGGTGTCCTCACTGAACTCTGCAGGCTGGGCAGGAAGTACAGGGGGACAGTGGATTACCTCTTCTATTCCATTGAATGTTTGGAACTTCTCCCCTAATCCAATTAGTTTGCGTTTCCGCATGGCCTCTGCCGCAGGATCGTCCGCAAAAGGTTGGGCCATTGATGACTTCGAGGTGTACGTTCCCCCACAGAACTCCGCTTCTCCCGTTGAAGTTGATACCCGTGAGTATATCGTTATCCCAGGAGATACCTCGCATATCCGAGTTCGAATTGAAAACACCGGAGCTAAAAAACTCGATAGTTGTCTCGTTCGATTCCAAGTAAATGGTGGCACATGGAGCAATTACGAAACCGTCGTTTTTGTCAACAAGAAGAACGGCAATGTGGCTCCTTTGCTTCGCGGACAACGTCAATGGTATGACTTCAACCAAGTATGGGTCAACCAAGGCGCTGGAACCTACAATATTTGTGTGGAGACTGCTCGACCAAACAATAAGCAAGACAACTTGTCTTCAGATGATGTGCTCTGCTTGCCTGTGACTACCCTGGATGAAATCACCATTGACATCGTCAATGGGTATTGTAATGATTTCGAAGACCCGACCATTCCTTCATGGTTGCCCTTACATACGACGAACAAGTTGCTCGACCACGACTGGGAGTTTGGAACACCCAATCAAACTGGCCTCAACGCGGCAGCGAGCGGTAGCAAGGCTTGGATGACGCGCTTGGATAGCAACTACCATCACACTGGGCAGTCTGCTCTTCACACGCCATTCTTTGTCTTGGATACCAACAAGACCTACTCGATGAGCTTTAATCACAACATGATTTCCGAGCTATATCATGACGGAGGAAGTGTTGACTGGTCCTACGATGGTGGTATCACATGGTATACATTAGGAAACACCCTCACGAATGGTTTGTGGTACAACACCGTGCACGTGACGTCACTCGATATTGTCCGACCGGGCTGGAGTGGTAACACCAACGGCTACACCAGCTCTATCATCAAGTTCACTGTGGAGAATTCCGGTAAGCTCGTCTTCCGATTCCGTTTTGGATCTGATTACACCATTGACAATCAAGGGTGGGCTATTGATGACTTCTGTATTGAAGAGGCGCCATTTGGCACACCTGCTGATATCGTCGGGATTGGGGTTCCAGAAATCGAGATTCCTGGTTTCTTCCTAGGTCACGTCTCTCCTAACCCATTGAGCGGCCAAGGAGCCTTCATGTTCAACTCTTCTAAGCCGGTCACAGTGCATTACAGCATCACGAATAGCTTGGGCCAAGTTCTTAGCGACGCGAGCGTCAAAGGAGAAGAAGGCTACAACCGAGTTGACCTAGACGCTAGCGCATGGTCAGCAGGACTATATATGATGGAAGTTACCGTGGATGGCCAAAGCTTGACACGTAAGTTCATTGTTGAGCACTAAACGTAGATTTTTCTACTCCAACGCCGCGGCCTCACCGCGGCGTTTTTTTTTATCTTTTTCATCGTCCGTCAGCATGTGACCCTTTCTGAAGGAATCAACTCAAGAGGGGAACTTAGGTATTTCAAATACAGCATTTTGAAATCAAAAAAGAGCCTCTTCGAAGGAAGAGGCTCTTTTTAATTCAAACTACTTAGTACTAACTAATTATCTGTAGCTAGGTGACTTAATACGTATCACGCCTAAGGCATGGAGTAGCTTCATAATTAAAAAGGTTACATCAATTTCATGCCATTTGACTCCAAAATTGGCACTGTTGGCATTTTTATGGTGATTATTGTGATAGGCCTCCCCCATCATTAGAAAATCAAAAGGGAATAGATTTTTACTTGTATTGTCTACTTTATAATTCACATATCCATACACATGGGCGAACCAATTTATGATGGCACCATGAATAGGTGCCATTAATAATATCACCGGAAACAAAAGCCACTCCCACCAATTATTGGTAAACAATAAAAAAATGGAAGCGTACACGCTAATCCAAAGCAATCGAGAAAATCTAGAACTCGCGAATCGATCAAAAGTCTCCCATTGTGGAACATTCTGTGTATAGCGTTGATCGACAGCTACACGTTTCATGTTAATATCTTGATAGATGTTTCGTGTTTTCCACATCATCACAAATAAATTCGCATCATGAGTGGGAGAATGTGGATCACTCTCCGTGTCCGTGTGGGCATGGTGCATGCGGTGCATTATACCGTAACCATAAGCACTTAAATAGCTAGAACCTTGAAAGAACCAGGTTAAAATAAAGGTCAAACGCTCCATTCTCTTGGACATTGTAAACACTTCATGTGCCGCATATCTATGAAGGAAGAACGATTGAAAAAACAATCCTCCATACCACAAGACTAAAACGAAGAGAAAAATTATCATTTGCTGGAATTTTTAGAATTAAATACTTGAACAACTTCATGAGTTAAAGGTTCGAGTTTAAATGGATGATTGAACCATAAAATCGTTGGGTGGCGCCCAATTCTTCCGGAATGTCAGCGTCGAATTCCACGTCGATTAAGGCTCTGGTGGTAGCGTGCAGCGTTGCGCAGATGCTCAGCATAGGTCCGTGCAAAGGCATGGTAGCCTGGTCGGACTGGATCAGCGCACATATATATCTCGGATTGGGCCTCTGCTTTGAGGACCGCATCGAGAATTTCTGGCTCCACCGTAGACAAAGGACCCGGAGGCAAGCCATCTCGACGATACGTATTGTATGGATGTTCCAGTTTCGTCATAGCTCGGGTCACGCGTCGAATGACCCCGGCATCAGGAAAGCGGTCCAGATAGGCCCAAACCACCGTTGGGTCTGCTTCTAAACGCTTTCCAATTTTTAGACGAGCCAAGTACAAGCCCGCCACCCGGGCTAGTTCATCCCGTTGCTTTGTTTCTGATTGCGTAATACTTGCCAAGACAAGGACTTGCTTTGGGCTTAGTCCCATTCGAGCCGCACGACCCAGGCGCTCAGAATTCCAAAATATAGCATGTTCTCGGGCTAAACGTCGGGCCAAATCCTTCGGATAGTAAGACCAGTAAACTTGATAGGAATTTGGAATAATCTGATCAAAACCCAAGTGCTTTGTCAAGACCGCATGTGCACTATCTGCGCTGTATCCAAAGACCTCCATGAGCTGTGTTTCGATGGCCTCCGCTTTTTGATAGCCCCGAATACGAAGCCAAATCGGGTCTTCATACCCAAACTCAATCTTTCTCAGTACTTGCATCAAGCCCATGCCTGCTGAGATGCGGTAGTGCCCTCGTTTCGCTTTTGGATTCCCTCTGAGCGAATTAAGTATTTGAAGGGCCGTAGGTCGGTAGAGTTCCCCTGAGGAACGCAATGGCTCCAGGGCATCCCAGCTTGTCAAACCGGTATCTGCGATGTATAAGTCAAAGGGCTCCTCGGACACATACAACGGGGCATTCACTGTCCAACGATAGGCAAAAATGGCCAGGACAAAAAGAATGGCGATTCCAAATACACCGCGAATCAGTCGCCGTTTTTGTCTATTCCGTTTCATTTCCGAGCAGACCATTGAAATAAGGCCACATCCTTCCATCCCTGCGGGGTTTTCACCCAACGGTTCCATGTCCCTATGTGTTGAAAATTCGCTTTGGTAAAGCTTCGGATGGCCGCTTGATTATCGGTATAAACTTGAGCATGCAGACTTTCCAGCATGGCATGCCCACTCGCCCATGCTTGAAGCAGACGCAGTCCCTCTATGGCTAAACCTTTTCCTCGCATTTCTGGCGAAATTAGGATGCCCACTTCGGCGCGTAAATGGATGCGCTTTGCAGCAAAAACATCAAATAATCCCAACGGACGATCCTCATATGCGGCGCAAAGAATGAAGCGCATTTGGCCAGTATCCCAAAAATCACGCCCGGATGCGGCGATGTATTTTTCGAGAGTGTCCTTCGCAAAAGGGCTTGATCGTTGCCCTGATATCCAATGGGCAGGATTGTTTTCCCACGTCATGAGGTACGTGATGTCTGACGGCTCTAGGGCGCGCAATCTATAGTTTACCAAAGCCAAACTCCTTCAAAAATGAAGACCGCAGGGCCCGTAAGTCGAATGTTGCTGAACCATTCCCCCTCTTTGTTAAAATCCACCCTCAGGCGTCCGCCTCGAGCCTCTATGGTGATTGGCGAGGGGAGACCGTGGTATTGATGGAGGGCCAAGGCGCCCGCTACCGCCCCAGTGCCGCAGCTAAGCGTTTCCGCCTCCACGCCTCGTTCATAGGTTCGGATTTGCCAAGCGCCCTCGGTGCCAGTAGGAGAAAGCCAGTTAATATTGGCTCCGCCAGCCGCCGCATAGGGACCATAGCGAAGGGATGGACCATCTACTGCCAGGTCAATGGCATCGACATTTTCCACAAAGCAAAGGTGATGAGGCGAGCCAGTATGTACATAGAATCCTTGGTGCTGCGCATGTAGATGGGAGGCGTTGGAAAAGTGTACTTTGATCTGATCTGCTGAATGACGTTCAGCTTGGTGGAGGCCATCCGATGCGAAAAAATGGCAGATTTCTCCGACAAAAAGTCCATGACGGAAGGCAAAATCAACCGCGCAGCGCGATCCATTGCCACATAAACTGCCTAATCCTCCATCCGCATTGTAATAATCGAGATGAAAATCAGCGCCGTCAACTGCCCAAAGGATCATCAAGCCATCCGCTCCAATCCCTGTATGCCGGCTGCAAGCGCGGGCCACACGGGCCGATTCCCAGATTTGGCGAGGTCCCTCCCCACGCAGGAGTATGAAATCATTCCCGGTTCCGTGGTATTTTTCGAAGTGCTGCGCCATAGTGTAAAAGTAGGAAGTGGAACAGTTTTTGAAATTTGACTTTCGAACTAAATCTAAAATCCATGAATCGTACAACTCTTCTCACTGTTTTCGCCGTCACAGGACTAAGTATCGCAGGCGGTTTTTTTGGAGCCTGGTCGTTTGCTTCGCAGCAAGAAGCCGATGGATGGTCCAGTCCCCAATTAGGTATGCGAACGAGCACGAACAAAGCGGTGCAAGGAATTACGACCTCAACAGACTTTTCTGTAGCGGCCGAACAAGCCGTGCACTCCGTGGTCCACGTAAAAACATCGATGGAACAAGGCTACCAAATGTCACCGTTTAATCCATTTCGCGATTTCTTTTTTGGCTTCGGAGAGCAGCCTCAGATGCCAGAAATGACTCCACGACTCGTCCAGGCCTCAGGTTCAGGGGTAATCATTTCGGAAGATGGCTTTATTGTAACGAATAACCACGTGGTAGATAAAGCCAAGGAAGTACGCGTTTCTCTCAATGATGGTCGGGAATTTGAGGCCATGGTCGTAGGTACAGATCCGACCACAGATTTGGCCGTTCTTAAAATTGAAGCAAGTGAACTTCCGAATATGCCCTTCGGAAATAGTGATGAAGTCAAGCTGGGCGAATGGGTCCTTGCCGTGGGCAATCCCTTCAACCTGACTTCGACCGTCACTGCAGGCATCATCTCCGCCAAAGGGCGCAGTATCAACATCATAGATAACCAATCCGCGATTGAGGCTTTTATTCAAACAGATGCTGCTGTCAATCCAGGGAATAGCGGTGGTGCTTTGATTAATACTTCTGGTGAATTGATTGGTATCAATACAGCCATCTCAACTCGCTCTGGATCCTATGAGGGCTATTCTTTTGCTGTTCCGGCGAATATCGCCCGCAAAGTCGTGGACGACATGCTCCGTTATGGAGTGGTTCAGCGGGCATACCTCGGGGTGAACATTGCCGATGTTACGCCAGAATTAGCCAAGGAAATGAAACTTGATGCGACTCTGGGGGTATATATTTCTGAAGTCACGGATAATGGCGCGGCAAAGAAGTCCGGAATCGAAAAAGGCGATGTCATCGTGGGCGCCGGAGGCAGGACAGTCAAACGTAGCAGTGAATTGTTAGAGGTCATTGGAAGCCGACGTCCCGGAGACAAGCTCGATGTTACCATTTTGCGCTCAGGCAAGTCCAAAACATTCCAAGTCATCCTGCGCAATCGGGAGGGCAATACTGATGTATTGAAGAAAGAGGATGTGATCGCCCTAAAGACATTGGGTGCCAGTTTTGAAGCCCTTAGTGCGGAAGATAAAGGACGCTTAAGACTCCGGTCTGGGGTAAAGATCACCGATGCTGGCGAAGGCAAAATTGCCGAAGCAGGTGTTCCAAAGGGATTCATCCTAGTTAAGCTCAATAACATGCCCGTCACCTCTCAAGAGGATGTAGAGCGCATTTTGGGTAGTTTGAAGCCTGGAGATGGCGTCTTACTTCAAGGATATCGGGCAGACGGTCGTCCAGATTACTTCGCCTTCGGCTACTAAGTCAAAGCGTCGGCGTATCGTTGGTGCCACACCCCTAGCGCAGAACCGAAAGGGGTGTGGCATTTTCAGCCCTAAAATCCAATTACAACCTTGGCTTAGTGTACTATTGACAATATGCTTTTTGACTTAAAAGATTATATTTTAGACACTTAGAACATAAAATCTAGGGGTCTCAACCTTGGTCAGGGAAGGAGGTCGAAATACCTTTGCAGAGCAACCTTTCAAACCCAAACCTTGATGAATTCCTCCCTCGAAACCTACACTCTTTCGGTCTCCGAACGGGTGCAAAACGAGAAAGCAGCCACGGCCTTAATAAAGATCGTGGGTGACCTATTCTATGACCGCAATGTGCAGGTCGTTCTCTACCGCCAACCCATGGTGGATCAACGTCCATCCGAAATGCTCCAAGCCCATGTGCATGGGTCCGTGATGGCCGGAGAAATACTGAGTATCGATGATAGCCTCGCTATGGCCCTCGCCTTGCAAGCAAGCAAGGTTCAAAATGCCAGTGTCGACCTGGGTCGATTGGCCACGGAATGGCGTCGAGAGGCGGGAATTTATGTAGATCGGAAGAAATTCCTTGAAGTAAAGCTTAAAAGCTTTTCTAAAGGGGACAACCCCAATTCTAGCCCGGTGGATGTGGTCCTCTTCGGATTTGGACGTATTGGACGACTGGTCGCAAGAGAACTCATCGCCCAAGAAGGTCGCGGCACCCAACTGCGACTTCGCGCGATTGTTGCTCGTGGCGCAGACCCCATGAGCCTTGAGAAGCGAGCTTCCCTCCTCCGCGTGGATTCCATTCATGGCTCCTTCCCTGGTACTGTGCTTGTGGATCATGAGAGTCAAAAACTCATTATCAATGGGCGCCCTGTAGCCATTATCTCAGCAAATCAACCCGAGGATATTAATTACCAAGACTACGGCATTGAAAATGCCTTGGTTATTGACAATACGGGCGCCTTCCGCGATAAGGAGGCATTGGCACGGCATCAGGCCTGCTCTGGTGTGGACAAGGTCCTTTTGACCGCCCCGGGCAAAGGGGTACCCAATGTGGTATTTGGGGTCAACCACGAACAGGTTGACCAGCAAGAGAGCATACAATCGGCCGCCTCCTGCACGACTAATGCGATTGCCCCCATTCTAAAGGTGATGAATGACCAATTTGGTATTGTTCAAGGTCACATTGAAACCATTCATGCTTACACCAATGATCAAAACTTGGTGGACAATATGCATAAGAAATACCGACGTGGACGTGCAGCCGCACTCAATATGGTCATCACGGAAACGGGAGCGGGACAGGCGGTAGACAAAGCTATTCCTGGCTTGGGCTCTAAGCTGACGAGCAATGCCATCCGGGTCCCCGTCCCGAATGGATCTTTGGCTATTCTCAAGCTTCATCTTGAAAAAAAGACCGATCGCGATGCCATCAACGCAGCACTTAAAGCGGCGGCATTTTCGGGTCCGCTGGTGCAACAAATCAAATACTCTGTAAGCCCTGAACTTGTGAGTAGCGACATCGTTGGCGATAGCTGTTGTTCCATTTTTGACAGTGAAGCCACGCTACTCCACAGCGATGGAACCTCTGCTGTGCTGTATGTGTGGTACGACAACGAGTATGGCTACACGCGTCAAGTGATGCGCTTGGCGAAGCACATGGCGGGGGTTAGAAGGAAAACCTACTACTGAGCCTCTTTTAGGCTTTTGGGCCAAAGATTTAATTTCTTTCCTTTTCTATATTCGCGCCACGATGGCAGCACCTTGGCTCGAACGAACGGAATTATTGATGGGCTCAGACGCCCTGGATCGACTAGCGGGCGCACATGTGCTTGTGCTTGGCCTTGGAGGTGTTGGGAGCTATGCCGTAGAATTTTTGGCGCGTGCAGGCGTGGGCCACTTGACCATCGTGGATGGGGATGTCGTCGATCCAACGAATCGGAATAGGCAACTTCTCGCCCTATCCTCTACCCATGGTCAGAAAAAGACTGAATTAATGGAATCCCGCATTCGGGATATCAACCCAGACCTAGTCGTGCAGGCTCATCCTGAGTTTATGACTCCAGAGGCCATGCGGGCTTTAGTCAAGAAAGAAAGCTATGACTTCGCTCTGGATTGTATCGACAGTGTCCAACCAAAGCTCAATTTTATCGTTTCTGCCCTGGAAGTCGAATTGCCTTTCATTTCTTCGATGGGTGCTGGAGGACGATTAGACCCGAGTAAAATTCAAATTGCCAACTTGGAACAGAGCT
Organism: Schleiferiaceae bacterium; assembly: GCA_029254375.1. GTDB lineage: Bacteria > Bacteroidota > Bacteroidia > Flavobacteriales > Schleiferiaceae > TMED14. The sequence continues at coordinate 38,516 of JAQWXR010000044.1, forward strand.
ATAACTGTCCCTTTGCCAAACTCATACGAAAACGCTTAGCCCAAGAACATAAAATACGAAAAGGTTTCCCAGTCGTTTTTAGCCACGAGCTGGCCAACAAGGATGCGCTTCGACTCACCGATGGGAGCAATTTCAAGAAGTCCTATTATGGTACTTCGGCGTGGATTCCCGCTGCATTTGGAATGCACGCCGCATCCTATGCTGTTCGAAAATTGACCGGCATGATTTAGCTGTTGCTTTCCTCCCCAGCGGGAAGCTCGTCCAAAATGCTGGCCAGGAGAGATTTTGAACTGTTGATGCACTCTTCAAGGGCGATCATCGTTTCGGTATTTGTTACTCCTGGAATGTCGGAAATCTGAAAGATAATTTTCTTGGCATGCTTGGTGTCTTGGCAGCGAATTTTTGCAAAGATGCCGAAGCGGCCCGTGGCAATATGGGCTACTGTGACTTCAGGAATCACTGTCAACGCTTCGATCACGTCATGGGTACTCGAGGTTTTACTGAGATAAATTCCCACAAAGGCAATGAAACTGTAGCCTAAGACGTCGTAGTCCAATTGCAGGCTCGCACCGCGAATAATCCCCGCTTTTTCCATTTTCTTTACCCGCACATGAACGGTTCCGGGAGAGACCTGAAGATCCTTTGCAATATCCGTGTAGGTCTTGCGCGCATCCTCAAGTAGATGACGTAGTATTTCTTTGTCCGTGCGGTCTATTTTGTATTGCATGATTTAGGACTTCGTTCCCTTCCAAAAAGGTAAGGAAACCACCACGGCCTGCAAAAGCTTGCCACGGACTTCCACATAGATCGTACTACCGGGGCTGGCTAGATCAGCGGGAACATAGCCCATGCCAATCGCCTTGCCAACGGAAGGTGCCATCGTTCCGCTGGTTACGATGCCAATTGCGGTGCCCGCGGCATCGGTAATTGGGTAATCATGGCGAGGGACTCCCCGGTCAATCAATTCAAAGCCAACAAGCTTTCGACTCACTCCAGCCTCTTTTTGCGCCTTTAGGTTTTCTGAGTTGGTAAAGTGCTTGGTAAATTTCGTGATCCATCCTAAGCCCGCCTCCAACGGAGACGTGTGGTCGTTGATGTCATTTCCATAGAGGCAGAAGCCCATTTCAAGGCGCAAGGTGTCCCGAGCACCTAGTCCTACTGGAACAATTCCCAAGCCAGATCCATTTTGGAAAATAGCCTTCCAAATTGCCTCCGCAGCGGCATTGGGCATATAGATTTCAAAGCCCCCTGCACCCGTATAACCAGTGGCTGAAATAATCACATCTTCTATTCCAGCGCAGCTTCCCACGCCAAACGTGTAGTAGGTCATCGCGTCTAAATCCAACTCCGTGATGGCTTGGAGCGCCTTCACGGCGAGCGGGCCTTGAACCGCGAGCAAGGAAGTAGCGGCTGACGCGTCGTGCATTTGGACGTCAAAGCCGCCTATATGCCCCTGAAGCCACGCCCAATCTTTGGCCATATTGGAGGCATTCACCACCAAAAGGTACTTCGTCTGATGGAAGCAATAGACCAATAGGTCATCCACAATTCCTCCTTGATCGTTGGGCAAGCAGGAATATTGCACCTTACCTGAATGCAATTTGGCCACATCATTGGAGGTTACAGACTGTAAAAAAGCCAAAGCATCCGGCCCTTCGACATAGAACTCACCCATGTGAGAAACATCAAAGACACCAACGCCATTTCTCACGGCATGATGCTCTGCGCTCACCCCTTCGTACTGAACAGGCATACGGTATCCCGCAAAAGGGACCATTTTGGCCCCGAGGGCGTCATGTACGGCATTAAGAGCCGTAAGTTGGAGTGTTTCCTGTGCTTCCATGGGGCAAAGTTCGGGTTGAATACCCTCTACTTGGCTCGGCTGCAAGGAATTATTTGCAGGCTTATCCGTGAATGCGTTGCCCGTTGGTAAAGTTCTGCATAAGGCCTGCTTCAAAGTCAAGCAGAGACTTCCAAAGTTCATCCACCGGGGCTCTCCCCCCATATTGCCGAGCATAGCCCAAAAACAAGGTGTAATGATTGGCCTCAGACACCATCAGTCGGTCATAAAATTGCGATAATTCCGGATCCTTGATATTCTGTGAAAGGACTTTGAATCGCTCACAGCTCCGGGCTTCAATGAGCGCACAAACCAAGAGTCGATGAACTAAGCGCAGCATCCGATCGCCTGTTTTGGGGAAGAACTCGCTCACCGCGCGTACATATTCATCCTTTCGCTCACGACCAAGCACAAAGCCTCGTTCCAAAATTCGTTTGTGCACCATTTCAAAGTGGGTCATTTCTTCCCGAGCAAGCGCAGCCATGTCCGTCACGAGGTCACTGAGTTCTGGATGGGTGATCATGAGTGAAATGGCCGTGGAAGCGGCTTTTTGCTCGCAATAGGCATGATCCGTTAGAATCTTCTCTAATTGATCTTCCGCTGCATTCGCCCAGCGAGGGTCCGTAGGCAGGTGTAGTCCAAGCATCATAGCGTCAAATATACCGGCATTTTGCCGACCTTGGCCGCATGATTTGGCGCTGGCGTTGGTCCTACCCCTTTATCGTCGCGGCCATTTTTATCGGATCGCCCTCGGAGCCACTCGATTTAATTCGGACGGCTCAATGGGATCTTAGCGACCGCCGAGACAATGGAACGGTCCGAATTGCCTTTGTACCTGATGCCGGTTGTTTGGATGTCGTGGACGGCAAGTTGCAGGGCTATGAATACGCACTGTTGGACGCTTGGGAAGAGGCCATCCCTCAGAAAGTTGAATGGCTTTTCGCTCGGAGCGCTCTAGAAGCTCTTGCCTGGGTGGAGGTTGGACGGGCAGACTTGGCCGCCGGAAACATCCCTGGAATGGATCGCCAAGGCCTGCTGGCATCAAATCCTGTCCGAGAATTCACCTGGGTGCTCTATGGTCAATCAGATAGTCTTCGCTATCTCAACGAATACCCCAAGCTGCCCCAATTTTTACTCGCCTCCGATAGCTTACCCCTGGCCATTCAGGGCATGACCATGTGGCGTCAAATTCCGCTCGACGAATCCGGGTGGCTCATCCCTGACGCTTTTTTACCTGCTCTCCGCAGCAATGCCAGAGAGAAACAGTCTGTGGAGCCCCTCTCGGAGGGCTACTTCTGTTGGATGAGTCGCGAAAAAGACAGCCTGCTCTTGCAATCTGTCAATGATTTTTTACAGAGTCCTAAAGCCCAACGCATTCGTGGCTTCTATGGCCGTCCCGCCTACCATGACGACTGGCTCAAGCCCATTCAACTATCGCCCTACGACCGTTATTTCGAGAATTCAAACCAGTTTGACCGCTATACCTTAACCGCATTGGCTTATGTCGAAAGTCGCTTTCGAAGTGACATCATCTCCCACGCAGGGGCCGTGGGCGTGATGCAGCTCATTCCAAACACCGCATCCCGCTTGGGCATTGAGCCCCACGAGTTGTTTGAACCCAAGCAGAACATCAAAGCTGGGCTTAAATATCTGCGCTTTCTCGATCAATTTTGGAAGCAGCGCGGCGTTCCTCAAGAGCATCGGCTCCCTTTCATCTTGGCTTCGTACAATACTGGACCGACACCTATCGCAAGAGCGGCTGATCAGGCAGCCAAAAAGGGCTGGGATCCAAACTACTGGACAGGCAACGTAGATCAGGTAGCCAAAGGTCCCGGAGCGCACTATGCGCGAAAGACTATTCGTCTAGCGATGTTTTATCGAGGCTATGTGACTGCCATTGACCGGGCCAAGGCCCCGGAGCCTATTCCCATGCCTCGTATCGCCCTGCAGTCGTCCCGCTAGAACTGAAAATAGATGAAAGGCTGGCTATCTGCCGAAAGCGACTGATATATTGTCACGATTGCGACAAAAGCCAAAGCCAGCTGCAAGGCAATCGGGGCCTGGGCAAAAAGCTCGCGATACCGATTCTTCCAACGTCTAGGAATCCAGTGAATAAGGTAGCCTAACACCATGACCGAAAGCGGTCGCCAAAATCCAATCAAAATGTCGCCTGCAATACTCAAATCCATGGCGGTCCAGGTCCGACTCAAAATACTCAAGGCTTCATCCCAACCCGGGGCCCTAAACCACGCCCTGCTTAAGGTGATAAATGTCAAGGTTGTTATCAAACCAAAAGCCTTTCCAAGCCAAGAATTTTGTGGGGTCCACGGACGAATTTTGGCCCATAATTTATAGGCCACGAGACCAAGGCCATTTAGGCCTCCCCAAGTAACAAAGTTCCAAGAAGATCCATGCCAAAATCCACCCAATAACATGGTCAACATCACGTTAATATTGGTATTTAGCCACGCACGGAAGGGGGACCAGAATCGGCTCAAAAGGAAAATGAAGAGAATGGCCCCTGCGAGCGAAACTGGAACTAAAAAGGACTCTGCCATCATACTGACAACAAACAAGGCCAAGAAAACGATGGTGTAAGAGGCGAATGAACCCTGTCGATTACCCCCCAATGGAATGTATAGATAGTCCCTGAGCCACGTGCTTAAAGAAATGTGCCAGCGACGCCAGAAATCTGAGACCGATAAGGCCTTGTAGGGCGAGTTAAAGTTCTTCGTCAAGGTGAAACCCATAAGCATCGCTACCCCAATGGCCACGTCGGTATACCCACTAAAATCTGCATAGACCTGAAGGGAGTAGGCAAACAGCGCCAAAAGGCACTCGAGTCCACTATAGAGGGTTGGCTGCGCAAATACGCGATCGGCAAAGTTACTGGCAATGTAATCCGCGAGGATGAGCTTTTTGAGCAGGCCATTCAGGATCCAGAAGAAGGCCAAGCCAAATGCTGCCTTGCTCAATTCATACTTCTTGTAGAGCTGAGGAATAAACTCCGAGGCGCGCACAATGGGGCCTGCGACGAGCTGAGGGAAGAAGCTCACGTAAAAGCCAAAATCCAATATGCGCTTAACTGGTTCCAACTGACGACGGTAAATGTCAATGGTATAACTCATACACTGGAAGGTGTAAAACGAGATGCCCACAGGAAGTAGAATGCGATCCTCGACAAAATCCGTTCCCATATAGGCATTGCTCCACAAGGCATAATGCGGGACGGGCTCCCACAAAATGCCGAAGCCGTCGGCCAGGAATTCGGCAAAGAAATACGGGTATTTGAAGTAGAATAAGACGGAAAGATTGGTGATCACCGAAACGGCCACCCAGGCCTTTCGCTTCCACTCTGTTTGGCTGCGATAGAGCAAAGCCCCGACGTAATAATCGACGGTAGTCGAAAAGAGCAAGAGCAAAAAGAAGCCGCCACTGGTTTTGTAATAAAAGTACAAGGAAACCAGAAAGAGGAAGGCATTCCGCATGGCCATCTTGCGATGGACCAATTGGTATACCGCCAAGACGATGGCAAAGAACACCCAGAACCCTACCTCGGTGAAGATGATAGGCTTCTTGGCACTGAAGGATAGCCAAACGGGTAGTTGATGTAGGAGCCAATCCATCATGGCTGTATGCGGGTATCAACGGTGGAAGGCTGTGGAACTGTGCTGCGGAATGGGGCTTGATATTCTTCCAAAAACCAACGCGTCATGGCCTTCGCGAGCCAATCTGCTTGCAGTGCATAGCCAGCTCGTGTCATGTGAATGCCATCGCGAGCGGCCCAGCCCTGACGAATCCAGTAGGACATGGAGCGCGCACCCCCCATCAAATGGTAAAAATCATGGACCCCAGCCCCATTTCGCTGAGCTAAGCGCATCATGCAGCGATAGACAACTTCCCCGTGGGGATTATATCCTCCCTTGTAATGGCTATCGTTATTGGTCAAAAAGATAAAGGTGCAGGCTGGATTCACTTGCCGAGACCAGGCCATTAAACTGTCATAATTGGCTTCATACTCTGTGGAATCAAAACGACCCGCTGACTTGTACGCGTCATTAATGCCCAAGCCAAAAATCATCACATCCGGCGGGAAAGCCGCTAACTGATCTATAAACCGCTCACATTTGAGGAAGGAATGGGTCGCTGCGCCGTTGGTTCCGAGCGCATGGTAACGCAAGCCTATACCGTCGTTCATCACTTGGATCCCCTCCAGGGAGAAGTACGATTGATCGGGATGAGAACGATAAAGATGAAATGCGACGGTATCCTGTGCCTGACTATAAAAAGCTTCACAAGCCTGTAGGGAAGTGTTGTACCACACACTATCCGGTCCTCCGTCAAAAACCACCCCAAAAGATGAATCACTCGGAGCGGCAAACACGCGCAAATGGTGAAATCTAAAAGGCTCCTCTGTACTATGAATTTTTACTTGAACCGTACTATCTCTGGTCCAAGCTCGAATGCCCGAAACCCCCCAAGGCCCCTCATGACTGGGGACAGAGCATCGCTGCCCAGTCCATGAGTCCAGCTGATTGGTCCACACTTTATAACTTGGAGGATTGTTCGTCCGGGCCAAGGTAAAGGGGAAGAAGAATCCACGCTCCCCAGCTAATCCAGGCGCAAGGCTCTGCATATGGTAGCGGATAGCATCAGTTAACAATCCCGCTTGTACATGGGATCCCCCAACATGCACCAAATTAATCTCTTGCTTTCCCTCAAAGATGAGCGCATCCATTTTGTGAAAAAACGGCTGAAACGCAGAATCGCCGGATGGAAACAGGAGTACATTTTCTCCCGCAGGTATGGGTGAAGGAGATGGAAGAGTGCGCACTGATATAGGCTGGGCTTGCATGGTCCAAGAGACCAAAAGGCCCCAAAGCATGCTTTTCCAGCGCACTCCCCCCTTACAGGACATTATAATAAGCCTATTCATGGCGCTTCAATTCATCTTGTAAGGAGGTGACTAAGGCCTGGGCAACCTTTTTTGCCCCACGAGGAGTAAAGTGAATGTGGTCTGGACCCGCCAAGGGAGGGTTTTTCCCTACCCAATCAACCATTCCTCCGGGGCCTCCCATGAATTCCATCACATCAAAAAAGCCGGCTCCTTCGGCAAAAGCGGCAGCCTTCAGGGTGTTTCGAACTTCCTCTACAAAGGGATAACTGTGCCATTCCAACCCGTCTTTCACGGCCATGTCGCTTGGTCCTACAACGAGAATATTCGCTCCGGGCAACGCCTCTTGAAAGAGTCTTATTTGGCGTCGGAAGGCATCTCCATAGCGATGCACGGCTTCTTTGCTCTTGAAATAGGGCACGGCGTTTCCGCCAAATTGCAAAATAACTAAGCCCACGGGTTCCCGCTGTAGCGAGGCCATAAAATGCGTTCGATCCATTCGAGTAAAGCTCAAACCATCCGCACCGCGCATACCCACATTGTCCACACGCACACCAGAAACCCCATCCATCGAAAGACCATACCAGTCCGGACTCGCCCCACGGAATTCCAAGGTCAAGGATTTGACCGCTTGGCTCGCCGTCACCGTCAAGGCTCCTGGGCGGGCATTGGAATCGAGGTAATCGATTTTCCAGAGGCTATCGTTGGCATACCAACGAATCTCAACCGGTCCCCGAGAGGGACCGTGAAGTAAGCTGAAGGAACGACTGCGCCGTGCACGAGCTGGTCCATAGGTCCTAGGACTAAAGCGAATTTTCGCATCCGGCCCAGTCCCTGCAGCTTCACTGTAACGATGCGAAATGCCTCGTGGCCCGTATTGATTGCTTGGACTCTTGTCGTTGGCTCGGCCGAAACTCACCATGCGCGTCCATTGACCCTCTGCGCTGTGCGCCACCGAAGCCATTGGAACAAAGGGCACCACGGGTTGAATGCCCGGTCCTTCACCCCCATACAAGGATTGCAGAGATTCGCGCAAATCGCCGGTAATTCGATCCCCTTCTATTTGCGAATCACCGAAGTGGAGGATTCGCAAGACCCCTGCTTGACTCAACTGCTGCAATGCGATCGCTAGCTTGGCCATTCCCAAGCTATCCGATGGAGCGAATTGGATCGCCCCTATCCCAGGTTTCGGCCGACGTAGAACAGCCTCCTTGGGCAAGGTATCCGCTAAGGCGAAGGCCTCCATGGAGTCCGTTACGTGTTGGACCCACGCTTTTTCCCTCTCCTCTTCGGCCCAATCCTCCCATGGATGCCATGTAGGGAAGCGCCATGTCAGGGAACGACTTAGCGAATATTCTGGGGTTGGATTCACATAGGCCAAGCCGCCAAAAATCAGGAGAACCGTTAGGATAAATGCCGCTGTGACCCATGGGGGCCGGTTTTCTACTCCCATCGATCACAAAGAGATTTGAAGGATTTGGCCTACGTAAATAGTCTCCTTCCCCCCATTGGCCTCGATGAGTGAAGCGAGGGAATGCTGCGGAAAGCGTTGATGAATTTTCCAAAGTGAATCGCCTGGACGCACGGTATAGCGCTCAAACTGCGGAATGGTGGCTAGGTTCGGACCTTCCTCCCGCTTCTGGGCGGATAAGGGCGAGGCATAGGTGGCACGAATTGCTAAGCTGGGATTGGATTTCGCTTGTTCCATCGTGAGGCATTGCAGGGCCATGTCGGCTTCATTTTGACGCCGCACGTAGGCCGGCCCCAGCATTAAGGCCAAATCGGCCAACGCGGAGTCTCCCATCACACAATAGTAATCCAGCCAAAGGTGCTCCGCCACATGAAATGAGAGCGCAGAATCTTGATATGCCGCCACCGGATATCCAAACTTTGCGACGGCGACTGGGTGCAGGCCAAATGGACCGACAAATTGCACCGCACTATTTGGATTGCCCTCTTGGCCATGTTGCCAAAGCATCTGCGTACCCCGAATCAGGCTGGGGTAATAGTAAATCGGCTGCACTGCCTGGGCGGAAGCCGACAAGAAGAGAAGCAAAATCAAGCTCGCAGGACGCATAGATCAAATGTAAAAGGTCTG
>JAQWXR010000051.1 GCA_029254375.1 Schleiferiaceae bacterium
GACCCGGCGTGAAAAGGTGGGCAGTGCTCAAAATGAAGAACAGCCCGCCCGCCAGGGCAATGCGTTGCACTCGGGGTTTGAGGTTCATGGCTTACTTCGAGTGTTCCTCTTGGTTTTCAGGGTGGTCGTGGTCTGAGGAGGCATGCTCTGTCGTCGGCCCGTGCACCTCCGTATGGATGATGTGACCACCCGTCTCAGCTGCAAAGCCAGCCGTGATGCATGTGGCAGCACCCAAGGTAGCAACCGTCCAGAGCGTTAATGGGGTCCATCGCGATTCCTTTTTGTCTAAATAAAGCGCCAAAATGGCCAATACCCCCAGGGGTACAACGAAGAGGTGGGCGGTTTCAGCAGCATCTTCATGGGCATGAACCGTTTGGCGTGAAACCGTCGGAAGTTCTTCGACAAAATGTTCTGCTCGTTCGCCGGTAATATGGGCCATCCATCCACCGGCAGAGGCCGCAATCAAGAAGATAAGGCCGGCTGTTTTCATCCCGGCGTTGTGTTTAAGTAAGCCCCACACAAGGGCCACAGTACCAAACAGTGCTCCAAATAAAGGAAGGTGATTGACTAAAAGATGTAGGTAGGCAGCATTCATGCCATGAAGCTACAACCTAAAGACGCTCGTTGTGCTGACTGACGTCTAGGCCTAATGCTTCATCCTCTTCCGTCACGCGCATAGGGGTGATGGCATCGGTGATCAGCAAGAGTACCCACGTACCGATAAACACAAAAATCGCGACGCCGATAAGCGCAATGGTCTCCGCTGCAAAGAGGCGCCATGCGCCAAAGAAAAGTCCTTGGTGTGGAATGTCAGGATTCACGGCTTGACTCGCAAATACCCCCGTTAAGAGCATGCCTACCATGCCTCCAACTCCATGGCTCGGAAAGACATCCAAGGTGTCGTCAATGGATGTTTTGCTTCGCCATTCAATCATCAAATTGCTCAGGATGGCTGCGGTAGCGCCGATGATCATAGAGTGCGGGACACTCACAAAACCTGCAGCGGGAGTGATGGCAACGAGTCCAACAACGGCGCCAATGCAAGCGCCCATGGCGCTAGGGCGCTTCCCGCGGTAGGTGTCGAAGAGGATGTACGTAATGGACGCCGCTGCGCTAGCGGTGGTTGTGGTTGCCAAAGCGATCACGCTCAGGGCATTCGCTCCAAAAGCGGAACCCGCATTAAAGCCAAACCATCCAAACCACAACAAGCCGGTGCCTAAAAGTACATAGGTAATACGGGCTGGTTGGTGTTCATTTTCACTTCTGCGTTTGAGGAATATCGCCCCTGCTAGGGCCGCGATGCCTGCACTCATGTGGACCACGGTGCCGCCAGCAAAATCAAGCACGCCCGCTTGGGCAAGGAGGCCGTTTGGGTGCCACGTCGCATGGGCTAATGGAGCGTAAATGAACAGGCTAAAGAGCACTAAAAAGAGCAGGTACGAGGTGAATCGAATTCGTTCTGCAAAAGCACCGGTAATCAGGGCAGGGGTTATGATGGCAAATTTTAGTTGAAACAGAGCAAAGAGTAAAAAAGGGATCGTGGGCGCTAAATCGTACGGAGCATGCTGTGCTACGCCATGGAACATAAAGAATTGTCTAGGGTCCCCAATCACCCCGCCAAGACTATCTCCAAAGGCCAGAGAAAATCCGACCACGACCCAAAGGACCGTGATAGCCGCCATGCTGACAAAGCTTTGGAGCATCGTGGAAATCACATTCTTTTTGCGCACCATGCCGCCATAAAAGAATGCTAACCCGGGGGTCATGATAAGTACAAGTGCGGTAGACATCAGCATCCAAGCGACGTCCCCGGAGTCATAAGAGAAGGTGGTGTGGCTAGGAACTTCTGAACTGGGTAGAAGGAATACCAATCCAACCAAGAGGATGAGGACGAGAAAGGGGAAACGATGTTTGATAGCCATACTTATAGTATTTTATACAAAAATGAAAAACCCCCTCGAATTTGAGGGGGTCTACGTCCATTTTGTTCAAAAAAATGACTAATCCTTGATAAAAATAGGGGGGGTGACTAGTAAAAAATCATCTTCCCCAGAATTTTGGAAGAAACTGAGGGGTTCGCTTCTGGTAATCGGTATAATCTGGATACTTCGCAGCCGTGAGGCCTTCACTGAATTGGGCTGAACCCTGAAAGAGAAAAATGAGTAGGATGG